>CAMWKY010000173.1 GCA_947174965.1 uncultured Ruminococcus sp.
GTAAACAACTATACACCCGATTTACTGTAGTATATCACAAACAGCATTTCTTGATTTTTTTTGTGAATTGTGCTATAATTAACAGAAAGAATCTTTTTAATACCGAAAGGACAGAAACCATGAAAAAAGAATATGTTATGGGAAATGGTGCTATCGCTTTAGGAGCATTGACAGCAGGTGTAAAGCTTGTTTCAGGTTATCCGGGTACGCCGTCATCTGAAATTATTGAAACTATTGCAAAATATAAGAATAGTGATGTATATGTTGAATGGTCGGTAAATGAAAAAGCTGCTATGGAAGTTGCAACAGGTGCAGTTTATTCAGGTGCAAGAGCTTTGGTGACAATGAAACAGGTCGGACTTAATGTTGCATCTGACCCACTCATGTCCCTTGCTTATGTAGGAGTAAAGGGCGGTATGGTTATAGTTTCAGCTGACGACCCCGGACCTATATCCTCACAGACAGAACAGGATACAAGAATGTTTGCGGAGTTTGCAAGAATACCGGTTTTTGACCCGACTTCTCCTGAAGAAGCTTTTCAGATGATTCAGGACGCTTTTGACTACTCCGAAAAATATAAAACTCCCGTGCTTTTCCGTCCGACAACAAGAGTCTGTCACGCCTACGCATCAATCGAATGGGACGAAAATACACAGACGAAACAGTATGAGGGATTTGTAAAGGATTCTAAAAAATGGGTTATTTTTCCACAGCTTTCATTTAAAAACCATGCTATGATTGAAAAACGTAATATGCAAATCGGAGATGACTTTTCAGAATATAAAATGAATACTGTTAGCGGTAACGGAAAAAAAGCTGTATTTGCATCAGGTGTAAGCTATGCCTACGTAAAGGAGTATTTACAGGACAGAACAGACGTTATGCTTGTAAAAATTGCAACTCCTTATCCGTTTCCCGAAAAACTTGCTTTATCAGTAATGAAAAATGTTGATGAAATACTTTGTATTGAGGAATTGAGTGCATATGTTGAAACACAGTTGCAGAGAATAGCAGGTGTTCACCATTTACCCGTGAAAATATTCGGCAAGACAACTGGCAACGGCAGACTTTCGGGTGAAAATTCAGCGGATTATGTAGCAGAAATTATAGGCGCATTTCTCGGAGATTCAACAGAAGAACATATAAATTTATCAGATATTCCCGAACTTCCCAAACGTCCTCCGGTATTGTGTGCAGGCTGTCCGCACCGTGCATCATTCTATGCTGTAAAAAAAGCAATGCAGGGTAAAAAAGCGTATTTCTGCGGTGATATTGGCTGTTATACGCTCGGAAATGCAATGCCCCTTGATATGACTGATACTTGTCTTTGCATGGGTGCAGGAATTACAATCGCACAAGGATTCAGCCATACAAATAAAGATGCTGTTTCATTTGCTTTTGTCGGTGATTCAACATTCTTTGCATCAGGCATGACAGGAACTGTAAATGCTGTCTACAATGGAGCTGATATGATACTTTGTATTCTTGACAACTCCACAACCGCTATGACGGGTCACCAGCCACACCCCGGAACAGGTAAAAACATGATGAGCGATATTATTCAGAAAATCGATATTGTGAAAATTCTTGAGGGTATCGGCATAAAGAATATTGCTGTATTAAATCCCTTTGAACTTGAAAAAGCTGTTGATACTGTCAGGGAATTTGCTGATATATCAGGAGTTAAGGCGATTATTTTCAAGTCTCCGTGTATCGCACTGAAAAAGCCCGACAGCTGTATGAAAATATCGGAAAAGTGTATTCAATGCAAAAAGTGCATCAGGGAAATAGGCTGTCCAGCAATTATAATCAGTGACGGCAAAGTTACAATTGATTCTGCACTCTGCAACGGCTGTAAACTTTGCAGTAAGATATGTCCTGTAGGTGCGATTGGAGGTACTGAAAATGAATAAGGATATTTTATTGTGCGGTGTAGGAGGTCAGGGAACTGTCCTTGCATCAAAACTTATAGCATCTGCTTTTATGAATTGCGGTGAAACAGTTCACTCTGCCGAAACTATCGGTATGGCACAGCGTGGCGGTTCTGTTACAAGTCATGTAAGAATCGGCGAAAAAGCGTACTCCCCTCTTATTCCATTTCATTCTGCTGATATTATTCTTGCATTTGAGCCTGCGGAAGCTGTAAGAAATCTTCCGTATCTCAAAAATAACGGCGTTGTAATAGTAAACAGCGTACCTGTAAAGCCTGTTGTGGAATCTCTTGTAAATACCGGATATGACGGAAAAGAAATGCTGGAATATCTGCAAAAAAAGTGCAGAAATACTGTTATTGTAGATGCAGAGAAGATATGCAGGGAAATCGGCTCGGCAAAAGTGTTCAATGTTGCAATACTTGGTGTTGCTGTCGGTATAGCAAAACTCGGACTTTCAGAAGATGCTGTACTTGCTGAAATTGAAAAAAGTGTAAAAGAACGCTTCAGGGAAATGAATTACAAGGCTTTTACAAAAGGAAAGCAGATTGGAGAAGATTATGAAATTGAATCAGACGCAGATTGAACAGATTGACAGACAAGTCAAGAGACTTATCGCATCAGGCAGTTATTATGGTGAAGTTTATAAAAGTCTCGGCATAACAGGTATAAGCTCTCAAGAAGATTTTGAAAAACTGCCGTTTTCAGAGAAAAAACAATTGAGAAATGCTTATCCGCTTGGCATTATGGCTTGCGACGAAAGTGAGATTGTAAGAATACATTCATCATCAGGCACAACAGGTCAGCCAGTTATTATTCCATATACTGCAAAAGATGTTGACGACTGGGCAGTCATGTTCGCAAGATGCTATGAAATGGCTGGAATCACTAACAAGGACAGAATACAGATTACACCAGGTTACGGCTTATGGACGGCAGGAATCGGATTTCAGGCTGGTTGTGAAAAACTCGGTGCTATGGCTGTTCCAATGGGTCCCGGAAATACAGAAAAACAGCTTAAAATGATGATTGATTTGCAGACAACTGTTATAACTGCAACTTCATCTTATGCACTTCTTCTTGCAGAGGAAATTCAGAAACAAGGACTGCGTGACAAGATAAATCTAAAAAAAGGTGTTTTCGGCTCGGAACGCTGGAGCGATACAATGAGAAAGCGTATTCATGATGAGCTTGGCATCGAACTTTATGACATCTACGGACTTACTGAAATTTATGGTCCGGGTATCGGCATAAACTGTCAGTATGATTCAGGTATTCACTACTGGGACGACTATATATACATAGAAATCATCGACCCTGTAACGTGCGAGCCTGTTCCTGACGGTTGTGAGGGTGAAATTGTAATAACAACTCTTGTAAAAGAGGGCGCACCGCTTCTCCGATTCAGAACTCACGACCTTTCAAGAATTATCCCCGACGAATGTCAGTGTGGAAGTAAATATCCACGAATCGACATAATAAAGGGCAGAAGTGACGATATGTTCAAGGTACGTGGTGTAAATATGTTTCCAAGTCAGGTTGAGGACTTGCTCAAAAAGATTGAGGGTACATCAAGCGAATATAACATCACAATTGCACGTGATGAAAAGGACAACAAAGATGTTATGATTCTTACTGTTGAGGGCGACGGAAATTACAGCTTTGATGATATGGCAAAGAAAATACAGAGTGTTTTCAAGTCGCTTATCGGCGTATCGCCAAAAGTTATTGTTGTACCTGTAGGAACGCTTCCAAGAAGTGAAAAAAAGACAAAACGTGTAACCGACTACAGAAGCGTATAAAAATCCAACAAAAAACTGCTCCCGAAATATATATTTTTTCGGGAGTGTTATTTTTTTGTTAGTATATACTTACATAATGTCCTTGATTTTTTCTTATTTGTATGATATAATTATAATGTTGGAAACGTATCGAAGTGGTCATAACGAGCCTGACTCGAAATCAGGTTGCCCCTTAAAGGCACGTGGGTTCAAATCCCACCGTTTCCGCCAAAATAAAACAGCGGTATATCAAAATCTGATACACCGCTGTTTTTTATGTTAAGCAAGTAATTTTCAGTTTTAATCAACTCTTGATTCCTGACTTATGTAAAGCCGATTAATCAAGAAAATCTTTTACTTTTTTACTACGGCTTGGGTGGCGGAGTTTTCTAAGTGCTTTTGCTTCAATCTGTCTGATACGCTCACGTGTGACATCAAAACGCTGTCCGACTTCTTCGAGAGTGCGTGCTTTGCCGTCCTCAAGACCGAAACGGAGTTTGAGAACTTTTGCTTCTCTGTCTGTCAATGTTGCGAGAACTTCGTTGAGCTGTTCCTTAAGGAGCGTATGAGATGCAGCTTCAGCAGGTGCTGGAGCATCATCATCAGGAATAAAGTCACCAAGATGACTGTCTTCTTCTTCGCCTATAGGAGTTTCAAGAGAAACTGGGTCTTGTGCTACACGCATAATCTCTCGTACTTTATCAACAGGCATATTGAGTTTTTCTGCAATTTCTTCGGGACTTGGGTCGTGACCGTTTTCGTGGAGCAGTTGACTTGATACCTTCTTTACTTTTGTAATAGTTTCAACCATATGAACGGGAATACGTATAGTTCTTGCCTGGTCTGCAATTGCACGTGTAATAGCCTGACGAATCCACCATGTAGCATATGTTGAGAACTTGAAACCCTTTGTATAGTCAAATTTGTCAACAGCTTTGATAAGTCCGAGATTACCCTCCTGAATAAGGTCGAGGAACTGCATACCCCTGCCGACGTATTTTTTCGCAATACTTACAACAAGACGCAGATTTGCTTCTGAAAGACGTTTTTTAGCGTATCTGTCGCCTTTCTGCATACGTTGTGCAAGCTCAATTTCTTCCTCTGTTGTGAGAAGCGGTACACGTCCGATTTCTTTAAGGTATATTTTTACAGGGTCATCAATAGCAATACCCTCTGTTGAGAGTGCTATCTCTAAATCTTCTGTCATATTGGAATCCATACCGATTTGATATTCATCGTCTATGATTTCAATATTGTTTGCCTCACACTTGTCATAAAAGCTGTTGAGCAATTCCACATCAAAATCAAATTCTTCAAGTGCATCAGAAATTTCTTTTGAATGGAGACTGCCTCTTGCTATTCCACGTTCTAAAAGGGTATCAATAGTATTTTTCTTTAAATCCATTGTTTTTTCCTCCTG
>CAMWKY010000174.1 GCA_947174965.1 uncultured Ruminococcus sp.
CATAATCAGAAAGAGGTGTCGGCTATGGATAATCTGAAAATATTACGAAAAAAAATGGGTCTTACGCAGGAAGAAATAGCAGAAAAACTTGGTGTATCACGTCAGGCGGTTGCAAAATGGGAGCGTGGAGACACTATGCCCGATATAGAAAGCTGTATAAAGCTTGCTGATATTTACGGAATTACAGTTGATTTGCTTGTAAGAAATGCAGGTGCAGAAGAACATACAGGAGACGGCAAGCATATTTTTGGCTGTACAAAAATGAACGCAAAAGGACAGATTACACTGCCTGCCAACTGCCGTAAAGTTTTCGGACTGAAAGAGGGCGATAATATTCTTGTATTAGGTGACGAGGAAAAAGGCATAGCACTGGTAAATCTCGGCAGTATATCGGGAAATGTCAGCCGTATCAAAGACAAAATAAAGGGTGAGGATTAATGAAAGCAGTTGAAGTCAGAAATCTTGTAAAAGACTACAAAAAAAAAAAGCAGTAAAAGGCATCAGCTTTACTGTTGAACAGGGTGAACTTTTTTCACTTCTTGGTGTAAACGGAGCAGGAAAAACAACTACAATAAAAATATTGTCGTGTCTCTCTGCTTCAACATCAGGAGAAGCATTTATAAACGGTCATAACTGTATTAGCGAAAGTGATTCAGTGAAAAAGGAAATCGGAATCTCTCCGCAGGAAACATCAGTTGCAGAAAATCTTACAGTACGTGAAAATCTTGAATTTATCGCATCTGTATATGGATTTGACAAGGACAAAATAAAATCCCGTACTGCTGAAATTATACAGCTTTTCAGTATGCAGGAAGTAGAAAACGCACGTGCAAAGACTCTTTCAGGCGGTTGGAAACGCAAGCTTTCCATAGCAATGGCACTTATCAGTGAGCCGAAAGTACTGTTCCTTGATGAGCCTACGCTTGGACTTGATGTACTTGCACGCCGTGAACTCTGGACAGCGATTGAATCCCTCAAAGGAAAAATCACAATAATACTTACTACGCACTACATGGAAGAAGCTGAACGCCTTTCAGACAAAATTGCAATTATGATTGACGGCAACATATCTGCTGTCGGAACATTGGCAGATATTGAAAAAATTGCAGGAAAAAAAGGGCTTGAAAACTCATTTGTTGAAATTGCGGAGAGGAGTAGAAAAAATGTTTAAGATTAAGGCATTTGCAATCAGAAATATAAAGGAGCTGTCCCGTGACCCTCTAAGCTATATTTTCTGTCTGGGATTTCCGATTGTCATGCTTATTATTATGACATTGGTAAATAACAGCATACCGCAGGAAGCAGGAATGACAATATACAGAATTGACAATCTAGCAGGAGGTATTGCCGTATTCGGACAGACTTTTATCATGCTTTTTACTGCTCTTAATATAACAAAGGACAGAAGCAGTGCATTTCTTGTAAGAATGTATGCAAGTCCCATGAAATCAATTGACTTTATAGGCGGTTACATACTCCCTATGGTTATAACTGCAATAATTCAAAGTCTTATATCATTTATCATATCATTTATTATTGCGATTATAAATGATTTTGATGTCAGCTTATCAGGATTTCTGCTTGCTGTAGCAACGCTTATTCCGTCGGCAGTGATGTTCATAGGATTAGGACTTCTTTTCGGTACACTTTTCAATGATAAATCTGCTCCGGGAATATGCTCAATTATAATTTCACTCAGTTCATTTCTTGGCAGTATATTTTTTCCTGCTGATTCAACAGGCGGTGTACTTCTCAAAATATGCAAGGCTCTCCCCTTTTACTACTGCACAAAGTCCGCACGTTCAGCTATAGCACTTGAATTTGGATTTGACGAATTTATCCTGCCTCTTATCATTGTAACAGTATGCGGAATTGCAGTAACAATAATTTCAGCAGTAGTATTCAGAACAAGAATGAAAGCGGATTTATCATGAAAAAAACGGCTGAAAAAATCAACCGCTTTCAATTATGTAATCAATCCATTCAGTATCTTCAATATCTTCCAAAGTTGCCGTGCGTTCCTTTGGAAGATTATCTTTTACTGTAAAAAATTCTCTGTAGCCGTTCTTTTTATTGAGATAATCGCTAATGCTATCAAACTTAAGACAACATTCGTCACACTCAGCCGAACATTTATGGGTATACAAATCATAGACTATCTCCATCATTCCAACTCTACAAACAGGGCAATCACCCACATGATAAACTTTTTCCATATATTCTCCTAAAAATATGGTACTGCCATTATAAGCAGTACCATATATTATTTTTATTATTCTCTTACAGGGAGGTCGCTGACTTTGTACATACCTGATTCAATTTTCTGAATAACAAGAGCATCAAGACCAGTTACGCCGTCACCCTGATTACAGCAGTCTGCATTTGCAGGAGAAGCAAGAGGATATTTGTCTCTGTTTCCAAGGAACTGCACAATAGCTGTAGCATCAGCAATATTTACCTGACCGTCACCGTTAGCATCGCCAAGAAGTGTAACTGCGCCACTGTTTCCGCCTTGTGTTGTAACATTTGTTGTAGTTGTTGTAGTTGTTGTAGTTGTTGTTCTTGTAGTAGTTGTTGTATTTACAGAAGATGAAGATGAGCCAGCACCATCTGTATAAACCTTGATTGAATCAATTGTAAACTGCTTACAGTCAATCCACCAGATACCGAACTTGAGTTCTCCGTTGTACTTTGTCTGGATTATCTCTGAATCAGCCTTGCTTATATCCCATGTAATAGTGCCTGTATTTCCGTTGAAAGTTTCCTGCATTTCCTCTGTCTGTGTCCAGTAATCAGGCTGTACACTTGTAGATGAACCGAAAGCACCCTGCCATTTGCCGATATTTCCGTTTGCAGAGATGTTGATTTCAACCTTTGTAGGCTTTCCGCTTGTAACACCGAGGTCTGCCCATTTCCAGCCAATCATCTTGTCATCTTTAGGAAGTGCTGTATAGTCAACTTTCTGATTGAGTTTTGCTTCAGTTGCACCGTTTGATGATGAACCACTAGGAGTTGTTGTATTTGACGGAGTTTGTGTTGTATTTACTGGAGTTGTTGTATTTACAACAGATGAACCGCCTGCACCGTCTGTATAAACCTTGATTGAGTCAATTGTAAACTGCTTACAGTCAATCCACCAGATACCGAATTTGAGTTCGCCGTTGTACTTTGTCTGGATTATATCGGAATCAGCTTTGCTTATATCCCATGTAATAGTGCCTGTATTTCCGTTGAAAGTTTCCTGCATTTCCTCTGTCTGTGTCCAGTAATCAGGCTGTACACTTGTAGATGAACCGAAAGCACCCTGCCATTTGCCGATATTTCCGTTTGCAGAGATGTTGATTTCAACCTTTGTAGGCTTTCCGCTTGTAACACCGAGGTCTGCCCATTTCCAGCCAATCATCTTGTCATCTTTAGGAAGTGCTGTATAGTCAACTTTCTGATTGAGTTTTGTCTCAAACGCACCGCCTGTTGATGATGATGAACCGCCGCCCTGAGTTGTGGTTACTGTTGTATTCTGACCTTGTTGAGATGATGTTGTTGTTGTCTGTATCGGCTGTTGTGTTGTTGTCTGATTAGGAGTAACAGAACCGCTGTAAATCTTGTCTACACCTTCAATACTTGAAACGGTTGAACCTGTTTTATATACAGAGTAAAGACCAGCAGCTGCACCAACAAGACCTGCATTATAGTCAAGAGCAACTTCATTTGCTACATAGTCATTCATATCATCTACATATCCGCCGCCTGAAGCATCTGTAGGACCGCCGACAAGCGCACCGATAAGGCTGTGACCGTTCGGACTGATAGACTGCGGGTGTGCTTCGCCGTTAAACTCATCATATGAGTTGAAGCCTGATGCTCCTCTGTGGTGAGGATTCTTAGCAGAATTAGGTGCAAAGCCAACAACCAAGCAGGTATTTGCAGGGTTGTCACCTGTGATAAAGTTCATCTGACCTTTACACCAGTTTGTGTAGTCTGCATTTGAGTTCTTTGAAGCAACAAGAGCAGTAAACTGCATTGAACAGTTGATTCTTGCACTGCCCCACTTATCAAGGAAGAAATAACCGTTTCCGTTAGCCTTTCCGCCAATCCAGTCATTTACCTTGCTCCAGTCGTTAGTGATATGAGCATATACACAAGCTGCACCGAGTTCTCTGTTTTCCCAGCCGTCAACCCAGCCGAGATACTGAGCCTGCTTGCTTGCACAGTCATTCTTGTATGATTCATTTTTTGTAGCAAGATAGAGCCAACCTGCTGCGTTAGCCTGTTCGTCAACACAGCTTGATGAATTATAGAAGCCATAAGGACCATCTGTAGCAACCTGATTATTCTGAGTAGAGAACTTATAAAGAGCCTCTGCATACTTCAAATCTTCTGCATTGCCGAAGTTTAAGTAGTTGAGTGCAAGAGCTGCGGCATAATCTGCGGCAATATCGCTTGCACCGTTGGAAGTCCAGTACATTTTTCTTGAACCTGTCTGATTTTCAGGAGGACCCCAGTAACCGTGGTCAACATTTCCGTCCTCTTTCTGATAGAGAAAGTTTGAAACGCTGTCACCACTAAGCTTTGTTGACTTTTTAAAGAAATCACAGAAATAATCTGTAATAGCTTTCAAATGTTCGCCCTGTCCTGTAGCATCATAAGCATCTTTAAATTCATAGTAGCTCCAGCCGAGAGTTGATGCTGCATAGCCCTGTGGGAGACCGAACATAGCGTGGTCGCCTGCGTCATGGAAACCGCCGGTTACTTCGTCGCTTGTATGGCAGTTGCCACGCCATGACATAGCAGACTTTGTTCCTGCTTCACCACACATATTTGCATCATAAAAATAGAGTGAATACTGGAGGAGCTTTGCATAGTCGTCTGAACCGGCAGCAGAAGCACTCATTGACGGTACTACAGCAGAGAATGAACCTGCAACAGAAACAGCTGCCATCATTCCGCCAAGAACAGCAGACTTGATTTTGTTTAACTTCTTTGACATAAATATCACACTTCTTTCTAAGTCAGCGACTGACTTAATTTTTTCCTATGATTCCATTATACACAATTTGTTCATACTTTGGGTTACTATTTTGATCATCTGTATGTGCCGTTGTATCTTCTCCT
>CAMWKY010000175.1 GCA_947174965.1 uncultured Ruminococcus sp.
GATGATGTAGCCTTTGTTGTATCTGATGATGTAGCCTTTGTTGTATCTGATGATGTAGCCTTTGTTGTATCTGATGATGATACTGTTGTTGTGGTTGCATCACGCATTACTACACCTGTAGCAGTACTTGATACAATTGCATTGTCGTTGGATTCATAGTTAGCCTTATCTTTTTCACTAAGTTCAATAGATGTAATAACACCGTTTTTAATAGTAAATGTAATTGATTCTGCTTTTTCGTGTGTAGATTTGCCTTCGTTTTGCGGAGCTTGTATTTCTGCGAGTTGATACTTGCCGTCTGGAAGCTTTTCAATTACCGTATCGTATTTTTCTACTGATACGAATGAAACTGATAAACCGCCTTCAGCAACTGCAAAACCTTTTGCTTTTGTGTTATTTTGTGTTGCTGTAATGTCATTAAGTGTTGAGCCTGTTTTGTAAGCCTCAAGAAGTGTAAGTGTAAGTTCTGCGCCTGCAAGTTCTTCAGACTTTGAAACTTCTTTTTTAGAGATACGGATTGTTGAAACAGAATCCTTTACAACAATTATATTATCTTTAATTGGTTTTCCGTCTATAGTAACTGCGCCGTCTTTAATTGTGAATGTAACTGGTTTTGCAATTGTAAATCCGCTCGGAGCTGATATTTCTTCGAGTTTGTATGTTCCGTCTGGAAGATTCTTGATTTCTACAGGGGTGTCGCCTGAAATCCATTCAAGTTTTGTTGCTGTTGCTTTAACATCATCTGATGATGAAGCAGTTGTTGTAGTTGTTGCAAAATAGTCTTTGTACTCGTCACCGAAAACTATGTCTTTTTCGTTCTCGTCTTTACCTGAAAGAGAGAACTTTGCACCAGCAAGAGTTGTACCATTTGCATCTTCCTTAACAAATTTTACAACAGCTGTTGTTGTTGATGTTGTTTCTTCTGTTGATGTTGATACTGTTGTGGTTGTTGCATCACGCATTACTACACCTGTAGCAGTACTGCCTGATACTATCGTATTTTCATATCCACCATTTTCGGTTTTGTAGTTATCTTTATCCTTATCGCTAAGTTTAATAGATGTAATAACACCGTTTTTAACAGTAAATGTAATTGATTCTGCCTGTACGTGTGTAGCCTGATTTTTACCGTCTACTTCAACTTGCGGAACTTGTGTTTCTGTAAGTGTATATGTTCCGTCCGGAAGCTTTTCAATTACTGTATCAGAATTTCCTGATATGAATGAAATTGATTCTTCAGAAACTTTAAGTCCCTTTTCTTCTGTAAGATTATTGTCGCCCTGTTTTACTGTAACACCTTTAAGTGTTGCACCTTCTTTAGCAGTATCTACATCAAGAGTAAGTGTCAGGGTTGCGCCTGCAAGTTCTTCAGAACCGCCGACTTCTTTTTTAGAGATATGGATTGTTGAAACAGAATCCTCTATAACAACCTTATTATCTGTAATTTCTTCTCCGTTTTTATCAGTAACCTTGCCGTTATTGATTGTAAATTCAATCTCTGTTGCTATAGTATAGCCGTCCGGAGCTGCTGTTTCTTTGAGTGTGTATTTTCCGTTAGGAAGATTCTTGATTTCTGTAGGTGTGTTGCCTGAAATCCATTGGAGTTCAGAAGTATCTTTTGTGCTGATAAGTATTGCATCTTTTCCTGTTGTAACATTCTTAATATCAAATGTTACTTCATTTCCATTGTTGTCCTCACCTTTAAGAGTAAGTGTTGCGCCTGGAAGTTCATTGTTATCACCAGCGGCAATGTCCTGCTTGCTGATTGTGATGTCTGTCTTTTTGATGTCGTCAACCATTACAATAACGCCATCTTTAAGTGCTGTAGTTCCGCCACTAACCGCACTCTCAAGCTTGTTATCTTTAATAACAAAAGTAATATCTGTTGCAATCTCAAATCCATCAGGTGCTGCTGCTTCATGGAGTGTGTATGTTCCGTCCGGGAGACCCTTGATTTCAAGATTCTTTCCGTCCGATACCCACTGGATTGCAGATGTTCCATCATCTTCAGTGATTACGTTACCGTCTTTATCTAAGGTTACAAGTGTTGCAGATGTGCCTTTAATGTTGCTTTCATTGAATACAACATCAATCTCTTTTTCGTCTGCATCTTTGGTTTTACCTGTAAGAACAAGTGTTGCGCCTTCGAGTTCTGTATTATTTACTGCGTTCACCTTGCTGATTTTTACTGTTTTTCTATCAAACATAGTAACAGTATTTCCGCTTGTACGCTTTACAACGCCGTTTTCAATTGTAAACTCAATATCTGTTGCCACATCATATCCATCTGGAGCTGCTTCTTCGTGAAGTACATAATCACCATCACCGATACCTGTGATTTTCTTTGCACTACCGCCAGATGTCCAGCTGATTACATATTTTTCTTCGTCATATATCATACCATCAGAAAGCTCAGTGTATTTGATTGCAACATTTTTCTTTTTGCCGTCTTCACCTGGTATCACACGAGTAAGTGTAAGTTTTGCATCTTTGAGTTCAGATCCGCCGCCGATTTCCTGTTTGCTGATATTAAGTACAGCAACATCATCTTTAACGACTACTGTATACAAAGTGTTATCGCCGTTTTCCTTACTTGTTTCCTTTTCAATTACTCCGTCCTGAGTACTTGTAACAATTATGCCATTAACAACATCTTTAGTATCACCGTCAACCTCTGTTGTAATAACATCATTAGCGATTGTAAATTTGACAGTTTTTACTTTATAGCCGTCAGGAGCTGATATTTCTTTAAGTGTATAAGTACCATTAGCGAGGTTTCTTATCTCAACCTTTGAAGTATCTTTTGAATCCCATGTGATTACTTTCTTGTCTTCACTCAATGAAACATATCTTTCATCAAATTTAACTATTTCATCTTTAAATGCATCATTGGTTGTTCCGTCTTTGCTCAGACGTGTGAGTTCAAATTTTGCTCCTTTAAGTGCTTTTGTATCATCAGAATTTGTCTTTCTTATCTTCAGAACTCTTTCATCAATCATTTCAAGAAGCGATGCTCCTTCAGCTGTTTCAGAAAGTTCATAATTTTTTATAGGGTTTTTGTCTGCATCAACTGCTACTATAGAATCTTCAACAATTTGACCATCTGCAACTTTAAACTCAATATCAGCTGTGATTTCATAGCCATTCGGAGCTTTCGTTTCTGAGAGTATATAAGTTCCGTCTTTAATGCTTTTAATTACAAATGTATCTGCCTGTTTGGAAGTCCAAAACAGTTCCTTATCTGTACCATTTATTGTAGCTGTTGCATCTTTAGGTCTGAGTGTAAGTTCAGCACCAACTACTTCTGTACCTGCAAGATTAATCTTGTTGATTTCTATATAATTTTCCTTTGGTCTTTCCTCCTTGTTAGGCAACTTAATTACAAGTGAACCCGTTGCAGTTGAAGCGATATTTGGTCTGCTGTCTCTAACTGGTCCGTCTATCTCGAGTGTTGGGAACTTTGTAAGTGCATGATTTACTGAAATAGTACACTTACCGTCTTTTACTGTACCTATATGAGTCTCAGTACAAGTTTCATTCTTTCCATTATCAAGCTTAAACTTTGTACCGTCCAGATATTTTCCTTCACATTCAACAGTTATACTGTCAAGTTCAGCCTTAGGGTCTACAGCTTCACACTCTAAACCATCACAATAATATTCAATTTTGTCAATATCTGCGTTCCAGCAGGTTATCTTCATATATCCGTTTTCACCAAATTTAAAATCTTCGGATAAATTATCAAATGTATTTTTTCCATTGTTTAAGTTGTCAAACTGTCCTCCTGGTATCTGGTGGTCGCCATTATTCTTAAATTGAATACCAGCTCCCTCAGCATTAGAAACTGTAACTACAATTTTTGTAATATGCCTATTGGAACAATCTATATTATAGTTGGTGGCATTTGTAGTATCATAATTGTTGCAGTCACCACTTTTTACATTTGATTGTGTAAAATATTTTACAGTTTGTGTAGACTTTTTAAAGCCTTCTTCTATTGTTGATTCACTTCCAACTTTTACTATAATTGGTTGAGTACTCTTGATTTTATCGCCATTTTTATAGTTAAGTGTATAACTAACTTCGTATTCACCAAATTCGTCTCTTACAATATTGTAGTCTTTATCTACTGTAAAATAGATTCTGGCATCATCAGCAAGTTTCTTGTATCCGTCTGGAGCTTTTGATTCTGTAATGTAGTATCTGCTGTCAGGGTCAAGATGTCCGAGATTAAGAGTACCATCTTTAGCTGATGTAATACCTGATTTTACAAGAGTTTCTATAGTTTCTTCTTCGGTTTCTTCAACCTTGTAAACAGAAATTTCAGCGGTATACTTTGCATTTTCTTCACTGTCTTCAGTGTAGTTTGGATTAACAATAGCTTTACCGTCGGAATCAACCTTAACAAGCTTTATTTCCTTAGGCTTGTTTTCGAATCCCGGAAGTGCATTGTATTCCTTATCTCTTTGACCTTTATTTGAAAGAACATCATTAGTAATAATTTTACTGATTATCATGCTGTCTGCATCATACCAGTAATCATAATCACCATGATGAATAATACTGCTTTCGTCGGTTTTAAAAGATAGATTATAATCATTTGGAAATTCTTCATTATTCAAACCACCACCGGTCGCTTGAACATTACCTGTAACTTTTCCGTCTGCAACTGAAAGAGTAAATTTAAGGTCATTAGACGGTGTAGGAAACCATGGGATTCCAGTATTTTGAGGTTTAGGGTCTATTATAATTTCTCTTTTTTCAAGAACTTTTTCTGGTTTTGCCGGAACTTCAGGTTCTTCCGATTCTTCCGGTTTATTATCATTGCCATCATCAGGAGTTTCTTGAGTGTCATCTGCTTGTGTTTCCAGAGTTTTGTCATCTGAAGTATCTTCTTTAAGTTTATAAGTATCTGTAAAAGTTAAGTTTCTTATCTCCTTATCGTCGAGATATATCTTGACATTTACCTCAGTAGGAATATTTGTCTCCTCGTCAATAGTGTTGATTGGTTCTTTAACCTTTAGTTTGTATGTTTTTTCTCCGGTTTTTCCTTCTGAATATGACTCATAATCTTTTTCATAGCAGGCCGGAGATTGTTAATCAA
>CAMWKY010000176.1 GCA_947174965.1 uncultured Ruminococcus sp.
AATACCTCCGTATTTTGCGCATAGAGTTTCTGCTTACAAATCAAAGTATATCACTAAAATTATACAAAGTCTACTGTTTTTCCGTATTTTTTCCATATTGTAAATACTTTGTATTATAATATATGCGGTATGCGGAAAATTATGGAATTTTATCAAAGTATCATGACATTCTGTAATACTGTGTGCCGTCGCTGTCAATACCTATAGGATTATTTTCAGATTCAGTGATTTTCAATATACAGCCATCATCATTCAGTGTGATTTCACCTGCAAACACTGTTTCGCCATAGAGTTCTTGTGGTGCGTAAAATTTCAGCACACCGTCAGTTACACTTCCGATACAGTCGGTAAAGCCTGCAACACGGAAAAATCCGATATAGATATTATAAGAATTATCGTCGTTTTTTGTAATTGTAATTCTGCTTCCGCTGTTGAAATCAATCTCATACTTATCGCCGTATTCTCCGACAAAAGATTTATTTTCTGTTGTTGCTTCTGTAGTTGATTCTTCAATCTGTTGAATTTCTGTATGTGTTTCTGTAGTTATTTCTGTAGCTGATTCTGCAAACTGCTGAATTTCTGTTGGTGTTTCTGTAGTTATTTTCGTTACTGATTCTGTAAACTTCTGAGTTTCTGCGGATATTTCTGTAATTTCTTTTGTATCAATAAATGCTGTTGTAACTGTAGTGACAGTAGTACTTTCGGAGGAAGATATTGTTGTTTCACCTGAAGTTGTGACAGCTGTATATTGTGCCGTTTGTAAATCATCTGGCGGAGTACCAATATTCCTGTTGATGAAAATCATTCCGCCTATGCCGACTACCGCAAGCAGACAAGCAGCAGCAGTTGAAATATAGTGCATTATATGCGGTCTTGAATACTTCTCTATACCTGAAACAGTAGTTCCATATTCAGAATCAGTCTCCGTCATTCTGCTCATGCACTTTTCAAGTATACGCTTTTTTGCCTGTTTATCAAGTGCGGGGACAGTTTCAGAGATTTTCTCAACATCTGCATCATCAAGATTATTCAGATTTCGGGAAAATAAGTTGTTTTTTTCGTTTTTCATAAAAATCAGCCTTTCTCAAGCATTTTTTCTATACGTTTTCTTGCCCTGAGACTTCTCTGCTGTACTGCTCCGACAGTCATTGAAAGTATACCAGCAATTTCACGTATAGTATGATTATAATAGTATTGATGAATAATAATGGAGCGTTCAGGCTCTTTCAGTGACATAACAGCATTGCGGACGTTCTGCCTGCTGATATTGTTCATTACTGTTTCTTCAACGTCCTCACTCGTATCTGTGAAATCAGTTTCACTTATATCCGTTTCGTCCGTCACTCTCTGACGATATGACAATCGTCTGTATGCGTCTATAGCTGAACGCTTTGCAATGGCACTTATAAAGTTTTTCAAAGTACCTTTTGTAAGTGAAAAATTATTCATATTCCTGAAAACTTCCACAAAAATATCGCTTGTGCAATCCTCAACATCTTCCGCAACAGCACATAAATTCAGCTTGTTTGCAACAATTGCATAGACAAGATTTCCATATTGTTCTATAATCTGCCCGTATGCTTTTTTCGGAGAAATGCTGAAAAGTTCAAGTATTTCATTATCATTCATTCAGCCAATCACCTCCCTCTGTATATAACATTCGCTTATGACATACAGAAACTAACAAAAATTATTACTGGATTTTATAACAATAAATGAAAATTCATGAAAATCTATGAAAACAAGAGAAAAAAAAAGATATATTCAAAAAAAGTGCATTTTTTGCCTGATTTTAGCACAAGACGACTGTTGCAATTCACATGAACTTATGCTATAATCATATTATCACATGAGAGGAGACAACGAACCATGCAGAGATTAATACCTGCCACTACTATGAAATTTTCAGAAGAAGCAAGAAATTCTGCTTTTTCAGTCATATCACCTATTTTAGAAGCAACAGGAGGACTTACTCTTTCACAGCTTTCAAAATTAACAGGTCTTGAGGGTTCAACAATACAGAACTGGATTAAAAGGGGCTGGATTGCATCAACAAAGGGCAAAAAATATTCCGAAAAGCAAGTAATACGTATACTTCTTATAAATATGTTAAGAGGCTCAATGAAACTTGAAAATATTGCACAGCTTATGGTATACATAAATGGTGATGTTGAAGATACATCAGATGATATTATTGCAGATATTACATTATACAATATCCTTTGCAGAATAATTTTTACCGCAGAAGATGAGGGTGCATTTACAACCGAATCCGTGCAGGAACTTATTTCAAGAGAAATTACAGCAAATTCAAGTGAAATTACTGATGCTGTAAAATTACGCAAAGCCATGTATGTTATGGTAATGGCATACAGAAGTGCCTGCTTAAAAATAGAGGCAGACAAGAAGATGTCAGCAATACTCAGTGAAATGGAGAATTTGACATGAAAAAGAAAAAAGAAAATTATCAGAGTCAGTATATGTCTTTAGGAATGTGTATAGGTATAGCACTTGGCATGGCTTTAGGCGGACTGATTTTCGACGATATACTAATCGGCATGACTTTTGGTATGAGCATTGGTATGAGTCTGGGGCTGTCTATAGGAAGTGCCAAAGACAAGAAAATTGCAGAAGAAAACAAAAATAATTTTGACAATGATAATAAGGAGAATGAATATGAACAGTAAAATTGAATTTCTTATAGAAATAATATTGATGATTATAATAGCAATTCTGCTTATAAAACTGCTCAAAACAGTTATTCCGGTTATAATCGGTGCAGCAGTAGTATTTTTTATTTACAAATTCATAGTTTACATGATTAATAAAAGTAAAGGAGAATGAAAATGGCAGACTTTGATAAAATCAGAACAGGCGGACACAACTCAAAAGGTTCAGCAGGAAAAATAGCAGGTCTTGCAGTAGCCGGAGTTATTGCAGTTGTACTTATTGCAAGTTCATTCACGATAGTTCCAGCAGGTAATACAGGCGTTGTGCTTACACTTGGCAAAGTATCAAACACATCTTTCGGTGAGGGATTCCACCTGAAAATACCGTTTGTACAAGCTGTTGAAAATATGTCCAACAAGATTCAGGTATATGAAACACCAGCATCAGCCGTATCAAAAGACTTGCAGACAGTCAGCTCAAATATTGCCGTAAACTACAGACTTGTATCTGATAAATCCGCAGATATGTATCAGAACGTCGGCACAGACTATCAGACGGTACTTATAACACCTGTTGTTCAGGAGTGTATGAAATCCGCTACAGCAAAATATACTGCCGAACAGCTTATAACAGAACGTCAGGCAGTCGGTGATGAGGTAAAATCCGCACTTGATGCAAAACTCAACTCGTATGGAATTTATATAGAAAAGTTCAATATTGTAAACTTCGACTTCTCTGCTGAGTTCAATAATGCTATTGAAGCAAAACAGGTTGCAGAGCAGAACCTCCTTAAAACTGAGACGGAGCAGAAGCAGGCTATTACAATTGCAGAAGCACAGGCAAAACAGAAAGTTATTGCCGCTGAAGCAAATGCAAATGCAATACTTGCTGAAGCTCAGGCTCAGGCAGAAGCAAATCGCCTTATTGAAGCATCATTGTCAGAAAAAGTAATTGCATATCAGCAGATTGACAAATGGGACGGTGTTATGCCTAAAGTTGTAAGCGGTGACAGCAATGGTATGCTTATCAATATTAACCCTGATGACTTAGGCAAATCATCAACTTATGTTCCGCCGACGACTACACCCGCAAATGATAACGATACAGAATAATCGGTAAGCTGATATGAAAAAACGCAGAAGAAAACACGGATTTTCATTTGGATTAGAGGATATAATCGGGGGTATCGTAGAAATTATTCTTGATATATTGGTTGATTTGATTGACTAAGCCATCTGCCATATTTACATATAGGGAAAGTGCGGATAAAATCAGTTAGGGGTAACTGACCGTACGAAAAAATCCGCTGTCTTTTTTCGGACAGCGGATTTTTTTCTATTGCTTTTTCCATTTAAGAAGAATAATTGTTGCTATAAGCGTGGTAAATACAGCAAGGAGAATTGAAAACCATGTATAAGGCAAAGGCAAATCAACTGTATTTATACCATAAAATGCAAAGATAATATTAGGAATCTGCATTAAAATAGTTATTATAGTAAGTCTCCACATAACTATATTAAGGTTGTTTGAAATTATAGAGGAAAAACCGTCCGTCATGCTTGAAAGAATACCTGAATATATGCTGGACATCTCAATAGCCTGTTTCATTTCAATAAGCACATCTTCCAGTAAATCCTGGTCTTCATCATAGAGTTTTATTACACGTCCACGGAATATTTTTTCTATGGTTGCCTCATTTGCTTTAAGTGAGATTGAAAAATAGACAAGTGATTTTTCAAGTGCAAGCAACTGCATAAGAAGTTCATTTTTCATGGCATTATTAAGCTGTTGTTCTGCAACAGAAGACAACTTTTCAATCTGTTTAAGATAGTATAAGAACAAAGCTGAAATCCTAAGCAGTAACTGAAGAACAAATCTTGTCTTGAAAGACGGGCGTAAATTGCGTATAGACCCCCTTACAGCCTCATCAATAAGCTGTGATTCCTGCAAAGATATTGTGATAACGTTTGTTTCTGTTATAATTATACCTATAGGCATTGTATAGAACATCTTTGACTCTGATTCGTCCATAGAAGATACAGGGGTATCAATAATTATAAGAGTCTGTTCGTCCTCTCTCTCAATACGTGAGGATTCTTCTTCATCAAGTGCAGACTTTACAAATCCGCTGTCAAGTCCGAAATCATCAATAAGAAACTTTATTTCCTGCGGAGTAGGATTTATAACCGAAACCCAACAACCGTTTGTGATGCTTTCAATCTCACATATTCTTCCGCTTTCAGATGTTGTATAATAATTTATCATTTATAGTTAAAACTCCTTTCGCTGTTTCTGCACAAAAAAGCATAACACGGCGAAAAGAGACAGTTTATTTGTCTGAAATCATGTATATTGCTTTTTTGTATTGTAAATTCGTATTCCCGTAAGGGTCAGAACTCATAAATATTCACCTCCGCAAATT
>CAMWKY010000177.1 GCA_947174965.1 uncultured Ruminococcus sp.
ATACTTTTCAGCCATTGAGAGAAAAATATATTATCGATTTGAAATCAAAAACCGATACAACAGCAGATTTTGAAATTTTTACAAGCAATTTCAAGCCGAATAAGCATAGTTTTATGAAAGTTGAACTGCTTCACGTTGTTGAAAATATTAATGATGAGGCTTCTGAAATACTTGATTACAAGATACTAAGAATAAATCAGCGCATCAGGCTTAACACGGATTTTAATCAAAACTCCTCAACTATGCTGAAATATGATGCAAATGCCTATTCAATCAAACTTCTTGCACTGAATGATACACGACAGCGAATAATATACTATCTGCTGTATATCCATGAGCCGTTTGAATGTCTCAACAATATGCTTAACAGCCGAAAAATATCATACAGTACAGAAGAACTTATACAGAATCTGCTTAATATATGCTATACAGTAAAAGAGTGCCACGGCGTTGAAACTGCACCAATATATCATAATGACATATCGCTTGAAAATATATTTGTCTCCCCGAACGGAGAATATAAGCTCGGTAAGATTGATATGAAGCATTTCATAAACTTCTCAAAAGCTGAAAACTTATCCGCATCAAGTGAACTTTCTGCCAGAAACGACATCTGCATGATTGGTGATGTTATTCAGACACTTGCAAACAAAACATCAAGAAAAAATCAGGCAAAACATAGCCGACTTCTTAAAATAGCATCAAAAGCCCGCAAAAAATCTGGCGGTTATAAAAATATCGGCGAAGTTATCAGCGATTTGAATAAAGCATCTTCCAAAAACAGCAAAATTTCTGTTCCAGTGATAATTGCTGTTGTTGCTGTTCTGCTTGTGGGTGCGGGAATATTTACAGTGCCGAAACTTTTCAGCAAGACAATAGTCGGCGATACAAACGGTGACGGATATGTAAATCAAGCTGATGTCACAAATCTACAGAACTTATACTCCGAACTTATGAGGTCGCCCCGCAAGCTTTCAAATGAGGAAAAAGCTATCTATGATATTAACAAAGACGGATATATTGATGTTATAGATGTCTCCTACTTGCTCGGATATATTGAGTATCAGGAGGAAAACGGCGTAAAAATTGATATGGAAGAATACATAGAAATTATTATGAACGAAGAGTAAAACAAACTCCGCATCTTTCAAAATGCGGAGCTTTTATTTCAATCAAGATTTTTGATTGCAGAAACTGTTTGCAGATAGTCTGCTTCAACTTTCGGCAGAAAATCATTTGCCTTTGCAATGTCTTTATCTCTAAGCAGTTCTGTCATAGTGTGGCTTGATTCGTAAAGCTTTGTAAAACTAAGATTCTGGCAAACGCCTTTGAGAGTATGTGATGCACGGAAAGCTTCATCAATATTATTATCTTTAAGCGAATTTACAAGCAGTTCGTAACTTCCATCATTCAGAAATTTCAGCACAAACTTATTGACAAGCTTTTCAGTCATAAGACGTGAGATTACATCTTCATAGTTGCCCTCAAGAGCCGTATAACATTCTTTAAGTGTCATGTTTTTTCCTCCCCTGTCAGTTTATTTCCATTGTCATATCGTCTTCAACAATTCGTCTTAAAATCTCATCTGACGCATTTTTCAGGCACTCCATAATTATCGGATTGAATACACCGCACTCATTATTCAGAATCATTGCAACAGCTTTTTCATGAGAAAATGCTTTTTTATACACACGTTCACTTGTAAGAGCATCATAAACATCAGCAAGTGCGACAATCTGCGCTGAAATAGGTATCTCATCACCCTTTAAGCCGTCTGGATAACCTCTGCCGTCAAATCGTTCATGATGCCAGCGACAAATTTCATACGAAACCTTTACAAGCGGTTCATCTTTGTATGTTTCAAGCGCATCAAGCATCTTTGCACCTTCCATAGAATGCTGTTTCATAATAGCAAATTCTTCATCAGTCAGTCTGCCGGGTTTGTTGAGAATTTCATCAGGTATAGCGATTTTTCCAATATCGTGAAGCGCAGAAGCCTTGCTGATAAGTGAAATATCATCATGATTAAGATTATATTTCTTATCCTTGTCAAGCTTGATAAGTTCCTGCAACAAGATATGAGTAAAAAGCTGAACATGAAGTACGTGCATACCGCTTTCGCCGTTTCTGAACTCAACAATATGACTAAGTATATTAATCATAAGATTGCTGGTTTTTTCTTTTTCTTTAATCTGTTTTCGAACTTGTTTGCGGAGTTCTTTCTGATTCAGATAGAGTTTTATTGTATTTGCAACACGATTCTTTACAACAACAACATCAAACGGACGGATGATAAAATCAGTTGCACCCATTTCATATCCACGATGTATATATGGTGATGTTCTTTCTGACGAAATTATAACAACAGGTATATCCTCAATCCATTTTTTCTCATTCATAAAGGAAAGCACGCCATAACCGTCCATAACCTGCATATTTATATCAAGAAGAACAATTGAAATATTGCTTTTTTCTTCTTCAATTATTCTTATTGCGTCTGTTCCGTCGGGTGCTTCGATAATATCATAATCATCTTCCAGTATATCGGAAAGAAGTTCACGGTTAGAATCGCTGTCATCAACAATAAGAACTACGGGCTTATCATACTTTTTCTTGCTCAAAATAGTCATCTCCTTTAATAGTATAACTAAATTATAACACATCAAAAAAAATTTGTCAATATAAGTATAACAGCAGTATTAAAATATTTTACCATAATATTCAGTTATTTTAGTTCAGCAACTGTAACACCGTCCTCGCCCTCGCCGTAAACACCTAAACGAAAGCCTTTGATTGAGGGGTGTTCTTTAAGTCGCTTGTGTACGGCTTTGCGGAGAAGTCCAGTTCCTTTTCCGTGGATTATATAAATCATGGAGATATTTGACATAACAGCCTTGTCAATGAAAGCATCAAGCTGATACACACCATCATCACACGCACAACCACGAATATCAAGTTCCATTTTTCCACGTCGTTCAGCTTTTATGCCGACTCTGCCGTCTTTTCTGCCCTTGCGGACAGTTTTATTTTCAACTGCTTTTTGTGATTCCTCCAGTCGCAGACGTGCAACACTCATTTTAGTACGCATCACACCCATTTGTACAAACACAAATCCGCTGTTATCGGGTTCGCCAGCAATAATGCCCTTGCGCTGTAAATCGACAACATATACAGTGTCACCACGTCTTAATTTTCGTGGAAGTACGTAATCTTCATTGCTGTCCGATTCGTTTACGGGATTTGCAATATTATACATATTGTTGAAATGCTGTCTTGACCTCGACTTCATACCCGATACATCAGAACTGAACTCTTTGCGGTCTTTTTCCTTACGGAGTTTTTCAAGTTCATCAATAAGCTGATTTGATTCTGCCTTTGTCTGCTCGATAATAGTCATGGCTTGCAGACGTGCTTTTTCAAGTTCATCTGCCTTGAATTTCTCAATTTTTTCATGTTCAACACGCAAAGCTTCTTCATGTTCGGCAATTTCCCTGCGCAACTGAATAGCTTTTTCCTTTTCCCTTTCAAGTTCAAGCCGTGACGATTCAAGCTTGCCGATAACTTCCTCTAAACGTGTATTCGCATCATTTACACGGCTTTTTGCGTCATTGATAATATCCAACGGCATACCCAGACTTTCAGAAATTGCAAAGGCATTTGATTTTCCGGGTGAACCGACAATGAGCCTGTATGTTGGTTTCAACGTCTCAATATTGAACTCACATGACGCATTCTGCACATCAGGAGTATCAATTGCAAACACTTTAAGTTCCTGATAGTGAGTAGTAACCATAAGCTTTGCACCATTGAAAATAAGTCGCCTGATTACTGCAACGGCAAGTGCCGACCCCTCAACAGGGTCAGTGCCTGAACCGAGTTCGTCAAGAAGTACTAGCGAATTTTCGTTGGACGTACCTAAAATCTCGATAACCTTATTCGTGTGGGACGAAAAAGTTGACAGATTCTGCTCGATACTTTGACTGTCACCTATATCAACAAGAATATGCTCGAATATGGAAATACTGCTCCCGTCTGATACGGGAATAAGAAGTCCGCACATTGTCATAGCTGAAAGAAGTCCTGCTGTTTTGAGCGTGACAGTTTTTCCGCCAGTGTTTGCACCTGTTATAATAAGTGCCTGATATTCGTCACCAAGCGACAAATCAATTGGTACAGCTTTTTTCATGTCAAGAAGTGGGTGACGTGCTTTGCGAAGATTTATTATGCCGTCATCTGTAATTTTCGGCATGGAACATTTCAGCTTTGCACCAAGATTTGACTTTGCAAAATATAGATTCAGTTCAGCACATATTTTATAGTTCTCGCACAAAATATCAGCATAATCCCCGACATCTCTGCATAACTGCTGAATGATGCGTTCAATTTCCTCCTGCTCCTGCCCTTGTAAGATACGTATATCGTTGTTTGCTTCAACAACTGCCATAGGCTCAATGAAAATAGTCTGTCCTGTTGAGGACGTATCATGCACAAGACCGCTGATTTGTCCACGATGTTCGGACTTTACAGGAAGTACAAATCTGCCGTCCCTCATGGTTACACTGCTTTCCTGCAAGTATTGTTGAGTGGTCTTGTTTTTAACCATTTTATCAAGTGTTTCACGAAGATTCATTTCTGCACGGTGAATTTTTCGTCTTATTGATGCAAGTTCGGGACTTGCTCCGTCAGAAATTTCAGTATCAGAAATAATGGAACGGTCAAGTTTTTCAAGAAGCCAGTCGTTAGGTGCAAGACGTGAAAACAGGTAGTCAAGTTCCGTTTCGACATTCTCACAACTGCTGTACCATTTTGCAAGACCGTTTATTTGTCGGAGCATGACCGCAATATCAAGCAAATCACGAAGCGATATTATTGCACCAGTCTTTGCACGTTTCGCAGATACGGAAATATCCTTGAAATTTGAAAAAGGCGGTGTGCCGAACTGTATTGAAAGACTCAAAGCCTGATTTGTCTTTAAGTTTTCACGGCGTACCTCTGCTAAATCGTATACGGGGCGCAAAGCAAGTGCCATACGCTTTGTTTCGTCATTTGAGCAGAGTTCCGCCAGCATTTCAAGTATTTTAT
>CAMWKY010000178.1 GCA_947174965.1 uncultured Ruminococcus sp.
CTGTAAGTGCATATCTTGAAAAAGATGAATTTGATACCTACGTAATCCCGACAGAAAAACAGCGTCCGATTTTTTTAATGGGCGCACCCGGTATCGGCAAGACTGCCATAATGGAGCAGGTCGCAGAGGAACTTGACATAGCAATTGTATCATACTCCATGACCCACCACACAAGACAAAGTGCATTAGGACTTCCTTTTATAGTGCAGAAAAGCTTTGGCGGAAAAGATTTCAGCATATCCGAATATACAATGAGTGAGATTATAGCATCAGTCTATGAAACGATTGAGAAGTCAGGCAAAAAAGAGGGTATACTTTTTCTTGATGAAATAAACTGCGTTTCTGAAACTCTTGCACCGTCAATGTTGCAGTTTTTGCAGTTCAAAATCTTCGGCAAGCACAAAGTACCAGAGGGCTGGATTGTCGTTACAGCAGGAAATCCGCCTGAATATAATAAATCCGTGCGTGAATTTGACATAGTAACATGGGACAGATTGAAGCGTATAGACGTTGAACCTGATTTGAACGCATGGAAAGAGTACGCCTATAAAGTTGGTGTTCACCCTTCAATAATTACATATCTTGACATTAAAAAAACTAATTTCTACGTCATAGAATCGACAGTTGACGGCAAAAGCTTTGTTACAGCAAGAGGCTGGGAGGATTTGAGCCGTATTATATCAATGTATGAGAAAAAAGGCTTTGAAATCAACAATGCTCTCATCTCGCAGTACATTCAGCACCCGAAAATCTCAAAAGATTTCTCAAATTATTACGACCTGTTCAACAAGTATAAGAGCGACTACCAGACTGATGCTATTCTTGCAGGAAAGGCAACCGACGATATAAAACTGCGTGCAATTGGTGCAAAATTTGATGAACGTCTTTCACTTATCGGACTTATTATCAGCATAATAACAAATAATGCAAAAGAGGTTATTCTCTCTGAAAAAATTTTCAAGCAAAATCTTACAATAATAAAGCAGTTCAAAGATAATCTTGGAAAAGACAAATCTCCTGCTGAACTTATACAGTCTTATGCAGATAAAACAGCAGAAACTCTTGAAACTGTAAAAGCGTCGGGTATATTATCAGCAGAACAGATTTACAGATTCAGAAAGACAATTTCCATGCTCGACAACTACAAAAAGTATCTGGAGGGTGTATACGATACAACGGAAGCTTACAACATTGTAAAAGGTTCTTACAACAGCTATGTTAAAAAGATGAAAACTCTTTTCGACAAGACAAGCAAGGAACTTTCCAATGCGTTTCTTTTCTTTGAGGAGATATGGAGTTCACAAAATGAAATACTCATCTTTGTAACAGAACTTACCTTGAATCAGTACACTGCTGAATTTATCGGAAAATTCGGTTGCGACGAGTATTTCAGACACAGCAAGGAACTTATGTTCTACGAACGACAAAAAGACATCATCAGCAAGCTCGAACTTCTTGACTAAAAATGTGGAATATGATGTTATGGCAGAATTTAAGATAACCGACGGCATACTTGAAAAATACAGAGAATGCGGTAAAAAAGATGTTGTGATTCCGAACGGCGTTACAGTTATTGCCGACGAAGCATTTATGGGCTGTACGCATATCAGAAGTGTAACTGTTTCGGACGGCGTAAAAGAGATAGGCAAAAAGGCATTTGATGAATGTCTTGCACTTGAAAAAGTCCTGTTCCCCGACAGCGTGGAAAAAATCGGGGAATCTGCGTTCAACTGGTGTGAAAATCTCAAGGAAATAAATCTTCCTGATAATATTGAATCCATAGGGCAGAAGGCTTTTCAATGGTGCAGAAAGCTGAATAATATACATCTGCCTGCAAATTTGAGACGGATAGGTGAAAAAAGTTTCCGTGAGTGCGATAGCATAATGGAAATCGAGATACCCAAAAAATTGAAGTTTATCGGGCAAAATGCGTTTGAAAATTGCGACAAACTGAAGAAAATTATTGTTCCTGACCATGTGCAGATGACAAGCAGTGCTATACCAGATTGCTCTAACCTGAAATACATTACAATAAAAGGAAAAAAAGTACAAGTGACTTTAAGAATATCAAAATATACAACTGCATCAGATATTTTTGATTTTATAACAGTTAGTGAAAAAGTAAAAGAAGTAATGTGTATCAAAAAAACTGGAAAAATGATGCTTGCTTATTTTCTTGCTATGGAATATGACAATGAAAAAGCAAAAAATTATATCCATAGCAATTTCATTGAAACAGCAAAATATCTTACTGATATGGACGATTCCGAAAATATGACATTGTTTCTCCCTTGTATCAACGGACAGTATATTGATGAGCTTATCAAGTATGCTATCGACACGAAAAAGCCCGAAATACAGCTTATTCTTACAAAATACAAGCATGACTGTTTCGGCTTCGACAGCGGAGACAGTTTCGACAAATTTTTACTTTGAGGTGGTTTTATGGCATTTGAAATAAATAACGGCGTACTTGAAAAATACGTCCCTGAACCTGATGAGACGGATATTGTTATACCTGATGATGTTGTGAAAATCGGGGAAAGAGTATTCAGAGGCAGTGGAATAAGGTCGGTAACAATTCCGTCAAGCGTTAAGGTTATAGACGAAGAAGCATTTGAATCATGCCGTAAGCTGACGAAAGTAACACTCAGCAACGGGCTTGAAACTATAAAAAAATATGCTTTTCATGGCAGTTCAATTAATGAAATCGTGCTTCCAGAAACTGTGAAGACAATCGGAAAATGTGCGTTCGGATTCAGCAATATAGAGAGTATAAACATACCCGAAAAAGTAAAAAAATTGAGCAAATACTTCTGCGACAGCTGTATGCGACTTAAAAATATCAGCGTATCGGAGAAAAACACGAAGTTCGCATCTATAAATGGCGTACTTTTTGACAAGAGTATAAATAATCTTATTCTTTATCCATGCGCAAAAAAAGACAGCATCTATGCTATCCCCGACGGCGTGATGACTATACAAATAAACTCATTTGCATACTGCAAATATCTTGAAAGCATCATAATCCCCGACAGCGTGCATTATATTGAAAAATACTCATTCAATGTATGTCTGGAGTTACAGCATATAACAATCCACGACGGCATAATGGAGGTAGACAGAAAAGCTTTCTACAGCAGAAAGAAAATTTCAGATATAACAATTGTCAGCGGAAAAACAACTGTAAAAGCATCTGCTGATTTTCAGACTTCGGACTACAATTTAAAGGCTGATACAATGCGCTTTATCGGCTGTGCGACTTCCTCCCCCTGCTATAAACTAAAGCTTTTTTCTGAAATAAAAGATACTGAACTTAAAATTCCGCTTGCGATTTTTCTCTCTCTTGAATACGACGACCCGACTATAAATGCGTATCTGAAACGCAATATCAGGCGTGTGGTGAAATATCTTGCTGATGCAGAAGATGCTGAAAATCTTACAAAATTACTTGATTCAGGCTACATCACGAAAAAGAACGTTGACGACCTTATCAGCTATGCAGTAAATGCAAAAAGTCACGAAATACAGCTTATTCTTAGCAATTTCAAAAATGACAGTATCGGATTTAAGAAAGAAAAAATATTCGACAATTTCTTACTTTGAGGTGATTTTATGGCATTTACAATAAATAACGGCGTACTTGAAAAATACGTCCCTGAACCTGATGAGACGGATATTGTTATCCCTGATGATGTTGTGGCAATCGGGGAAAAAGTATTCAGGGGCAGAAATATTAAATCAGTAACGATTCCGTCAAGTGTCAAGACTATAGAAAAAAGTGCATTTGAAGATTGCCATAATCTCACAAAGGCAACACTCAATAACGGACTTGAAAAGATAAAAGAACGTGCTTTTTATGGCTGCGACGTGAATGAAATCGTACTTCCCGAAACTGTAAAGACTATCGGAGAACGAGCATTCACATATACCAATATAACCAGTATAAACATTCCCGAAAAGATTAAACATATCAACAAAGACTGTTTTATCGACTGTAAACAGCTTGAAAATATCAGCATATCGGAGAAAAACGAGCATTATACATCTTTGGATGGCGTACTTTTCGACAAGGATATGAAAACTCTGATTTACTACCCGTGCGGAAAAAAAGACAGTTGCTATGCTGTTCCGGACGGTGTGGAGGTTATACAGAAATTGGCTTTTTGGAGTTGCAACAGTCTCAGGAGTGTCACATTTCCAGAAAGCATGAGATGGATTGAGTCATGTTCTTTTCAGGATTGCAAAAATCTTGAGCATATAACAATCCCCTGTTGCGAAATGGTGATGAACAGCAAGGCTTTTTACATCACGCATTTTTCTGATGTGACAATTGTCGGCAGAAAGATAACTATTAATGTATCGGATTATTTCAGGACAGCAAACGATGCTTTCAATGCAGAAACAATGCGCTTTTTCAACTGCATAACTTATGCACCATATTTCAAGGACAAGTTTTTTGCCGAACTAAAGTTGTCAAAATTCAAATATCCGCTTGCTGTTTTCCTGCTGATTGAATACGGCTATCCGTCTGTAAAAGCCTATATTAACAGAAACATCAGGTATATTGTGAAATATCTGATTGATACCAGAGATGCCGAAAATCTCACGAAAATGCTTGATACGGGCTATATTACGAAAAAGAATATCAGTAACTTTATAAATTATGCGATACAACAAAAATGCCCCGAAATACAGCTTATTCTCAGCAATTTCAAGAATGACAATATCGGTTTTAAGAAAGAAAAAGCATTTGATGATTTACTGCTCTGATTATCATTTTCCTTGCCTTGCGCATATAATAAAATGAGGTGATTTTTATGATAATGTGTGCAACCGTAACAGGCACAGAAGACGGCAGACTTCTTGTAATGAATGAAGCAAACCAACAGGAAGTTGCTGTCAATACGTGCTGTACTAATTTCAATCAGGGTGAAAGGGTGAAGATTATCTATAATGGCATGATGACTTTCAGTCTGCCACCGCAGATAACTGCAAAAAAAATTATCAGACTTAATTGTAATTAATTTTGGTTTTGTTACAAAAAATTAATAAAAATG
>CAMWKY010000179.1 GCA_947174965.1 uncultured Ruminococcus sp.
GAGCCAAGTCAACTCCAGATGTTTTTAATCTCATAATTTCAGATGCAACGACTTCTTCAATTGCATTTTTATTTTTTTGATAGCAGTCTCCTTTCGAATCAAATACTACAGGATTAAAAATAGGGGTGTCGCCATATTCTGCTAAATAAAGGAAATCATAAGCTGGATCATTAAAAGTAATCTTCAAACAAATTTTTTCGATTTTCTCTATTCTTTCAGGAGAAACACTCCATTTTGTATTTGCAAAGCGTCTATGATGATATATGGTTTTTCTTAATGTGGTTTTTATTTGTTCCTTATCCAAATCACATAGATCAGTAATAATAGCCGATAATTCATTTTGAATAGCAGTGAATAGTTCATCTGTACATCGAGGCAAAAAGTCTAAAAGTTTGACAAGTCTTTCGAGATTATCTTCAATATTGGAGAGTAGAATCTGAGTATATAAGACATGGAAATTGAATATATCTCCTCTTGTATATTGAGCAATCTTATTAGTATCTCTATATATGAAACTTGAATTTCCCAAAATAGTAGTATTCTTGCCAATCTCATTATAAAGGATATCCCAAAAATATGGGTATTTCTCTACACCAATTCTTGCAAGTTCGATTTTTTCTTCAATCTCTAATGCAGATATATTATACCATGTACAAAATACCTTAGATATATCTTCTTGAGGAGCGTTGCCTGTTGAACATTTGTCTATTTTATCACCTAATTCAAATAAAATTGTAACTACTCGAACTGCATAATCTTTACATGGCAATAGCTGTTCCAAACACCATAAGATGTGCGTATAATAATGCTGTCCTATGAAAATATCTGTCTTTTCGGTTGTAAATAAATCAAGTAATCCCGTATGATTATCAATACTATTTTCAAGGCAATCAACTATTACATCAGGTGCTGCTTCACAAAGAGATTCAATAAACTGCGATATATAAGCCCAGTCTTTGACAGAACTAATCATTGTTAGTAAGTCTCTTACAAAATAAGAAATATTGTTTTGAAAATCAGCGTATAATGCAAGAAGTATCAATGTGCGTGTTATTCCTGATTTAAGAGAATGGCTATAATTAGGTTTTTTGAATGCAGATAAATAAAAGTGTCTATCAAACGGTTCGTCAAATATAGGATCTCGTTCAGATACAATTGATTTTGTAAAATCAAGAAATGTTTTGATAATCGGCAAATTGACTACACTTCTATGAGAATAAACAGCTAAGAAAGGGTCGGCTAATTCATAAATTACATTATAAGACATATCATGCTTACGAACAATGAATGCCTCCTCAATGCCCATATATTGATCTAAATACGAAATGAATTGATCGTAACTATCACCATAGAGATTTTCAATAACAGATTTATCTCCATCACACTCGGACCATTTTCCTAATAATGTTGCCACAATAACAGCTTTATCATTATCTTTCTCCCATCCTGGATGTCTTATTTTTCCAGTAAACAGTTCAATTTTTATATAGTAATATAATCCATGTGTTTTTTGTAATAACTTGTATGGATCATCATATCCACTCTCTTTCAGTTTGTTTGATAGAAAACTGATTGTGCGTTGTGGAATTTTTAGAGCATTTTGGTTTTGATTTGCATTCTCTATAAAAAGTGTTATATTATTCTTACTTGCTGGAATCTCATCTGCTTGAAAATCTGGTATTAAAATACAACCAGAAAGATACTTGCCTGCTTTATCCCAGTTATCTTTTGATCTAATGATATATACTTGCTTGTCAGGGCATATCTTATGAAGCTGATTAAGTATACAATACTTTCCTTCTTCAACTGATAAAGATGATATATGAATAACGTCTGACGTATCCAGTTTCTTCTGAAAATCTGCAATAAATGTCTCACTGTCTATTTCAAAAAAAGATTCATTCAGTATATTATTTGTGTTTTGACTGATGTACTCGAAGGACTGTGAAATAGACATTACCTGTGTTTTATCAAACAAAGTCTCAAGTTGATATTCAAGGTATTCCTGTATGGTTGCTATTTTTTCTATGCTTAAAGCAGAAATAGCTTTTATCAATGACTTTATGGTGAATATGTCATCGCTTTTAGAAAATGTGAATTTCCCACCAATATCATTACTAAAATCAGCTTTATAAGTATGAGAGCGCACAATCACTACAACTACTAAGCGTTTATATTCTTCATAAAGTCTATTCTTACGATATTTTACAAGGGTATTATGTATTTTATCTGCCGAAGAATTGGATGTGACTTGTATAGCTATTTTTCCATTTGTATCATACAAATCAATAGCCGCAGCATTTTTTTCCTCAGTATTTAGATTATGAAGATCACAATCAAATACTTGATTGAGGAGTGGTATAAAAAAGTATTCGCTTGAAATATTAATGTCATAGTAGTTAAGGGTGTTCCGTGATTCTACTAAGTCACATAGTTTATACAGTAGGTCGCTACACGATTTAATCAATTCTTCCTGTTTCATACTACTCCTCCTTTACAGTAGCTTATTTTATAATTGCAAATTTCTTAGCAATCATCAAAAATGTTGAATTTGGATATATCTGGTTTGCAGGTATAAACAGATATTTCCACGGCTTGTATCCGTTTGCCTCACTCCAATGTGTAACTGTTTCACAGTATAATATACCACGCTTTTTCTTTGCAGTGACATCAGGATTGTTCAAATCCCTTTCAGCCTTGACCTCGACAAGATATATCGTATCTTCTGTTTCGACAACAAAATCAGGTTCATAATTCTTGCCATGATTATAGGTAATATTAAACTCTTTCGGAGAGGGACGAAGCCAATTCAACACATCTTCATCACGCTCAATGATACGGGCAAATGAAAGCTCTCCCTCTGCACTATCAAGCTTTACCTCGCTGAATACACCCTTCTTTATTCCAGTGAAGCGTACAGACCTAATATTTCCCGAAAAGCTCTCATATAACGAAATGGAAGTGCGATATGTGAAGTTTGATGGCAGATTATAGTTCCGAGTACCTACAACTTCCTCTTGAATAAGTCCATTATCACAATAGAAATGCTGCATCATCTGCTTATAGATTTTATCGGAAATATCACGCTTATACATCATTACGATATTTTGCATACCGTTTGTACCATAGCTGTACTCATAGCTATCAGTAACTTGTGTTATCAGCTTAAAAAGGAGCGTTTTACATTTATTGTAGTCGATTTCAGGCTTTTTGCGAAGCTCACCGAGGATAACTCTTTTCGGCTCATAACCTTCAAAGTCGATAGCTTCTGCGCTGATGCGCTCCTGATCGGACTGATCTTCAAGATTCTGTATCAGCATTTCATTTGTCAATGTCTCATGATTAAAGTCGGATAGGTCAATATCAAAATCCATGAATACATATTCTTCCGCCCCAGCATCGGTTATGCGTATCTGCGGAATGGGAATAAATTTCTTTTCAGCTGCTCTATGCACCTTTTCAGTATGTTCTTCTGTCCAGCGAATAATTGCAGGAATACTGTTCTCATGGAAAGTTTGGGCAAGGTCAGTGTTTTCTGTTACTGTGCTTACTGCCTTTTTAGCAATCTTCTTGATAGCATCCGGAGTGACTGTGTGTGTCGGTGCTGTCTGTATTTCCTTGTAAACTTCTTTCTTAATGGTCTCCTGTAAAGTCTGCAAAGCCGTGTCAGCTTGTTCGGAACGCTCAATTCCTGTTGCTTCGTAGACAGAGGTCAGGACTTCATCGGGTTCTTTTTCCCATTCAATAGCAAGTTGTGATGCGGCAACTTCTTCAGGCTCTATCTCCTCAACCTTGATAACATTTCCCGCTTTGAAAATAGAATCGCCCTTTTGTGCTTCTGAAAGAATATCCTGGAATTTATCATGAGCTGTCAACATAACAGAATCAATATCCTTATCACCTGTACGCTCACCATATGGCAAGCGCAGACCTCTGCCGACCATCTGTTCACGCAGTATTTTTGATGCGGCAGTGCGGAGCGGAATAATGGTATAGAGATTATTAACGTCCCAGCCCTCTTTCAGCTTGTCAACATGAATGACAATTTCAACGATATTATCAGATTTTTCGACTTCAAGGAGCATTTTTGTATTGGCTTCTGATTCAGCACTTCCTTGTTTGGAATGTACCACAATAACCTTGTTCTTATAAGTACCATTGCAGAAAGCATCAGACTTGATGTATTCTTCTACCCATTGTGCATGAGTTGTATTCTTGCAGACTACAAGCACAAAAGGCTTTACAACAGGTTTGTTATTATTTGCTGCATAGACCTGTAATTTCTGTCTGATACGCTCGTGACAAAAAATACCATCTTGTAACATCAGCTTGTCTATCTGCTCATCACCAAAATTATAAAAATCCACATCAGAACGAGTAACGGCAAACGGCGTTCTTGTATATCCGTCAGCTATTGCCTGTGACAACGGGTATTCATATACAACATTCTTGAACGGTATTTGCTTGCCAGTATTTTTGTCATTCTTTTTTTCTGCCATAAGTGGAGTAGCAGTAAGTTCAAGACCAAGCAACGGGTGTAACTCATTAAGTGCTTGTTCTCCCTTTTCACCATGATAATGATGTGATTCGTCCATTATCATGACAAGGTCTGGAAGCTTTGCAAGCATTTTAAAGAATGAATCACCATAATACTCATTGAACTTTTTCATATTTGCGTTTTCTTTATCAAATTTGCTGATATTAAAAACAAAAATGCGAACTTCACTTTGAAAAAGAGAAAGCGATTTACTGTCATAATCTTCACCCGTGATGACCTGTGGAGCATTGACAAAGCAACTCAGACCCCTAAAGACGTATTTCGAACTGTTGTTATCGTTCAGGTCACGGCAGAGCTTGTTGTATATAGTAGTGTTGGGAGCGACAACAAAGAAATTCTTGATGTTATGCTGAGTATAAAGATAGGCGATAAATGCGCCCATGAGCCTTGTTTTGCCAACACCTGTTGCAAGTGCAAATGTCAGGGACATAAAATCACGCTCAAAATCGGTACAAGTCGGGCAGAGAGCCTTGACAGCACCAAGAGCTGC
>CAMWKY010000180.1 GCA_947174965.1 uncultured Ruminococcus sp.
ACTGATAACCGACTGTAATATCGTCGGTTATCAGTTTTTAAGGAGTGTTTTTTTATGTCTTTAAATGATACACCGTCAGGTGAAAGAATACACATAGGCTTTTTCGGTATGAGAAATGCAGGAAAATCAAGTCTTGTAAATGCTGTTACTGGTCAGGATTTAGCTGTTGTTTCAGATGTAAAGGGTACTACTACCGACCCCGTTTACAAGGCTATGGAGTTACTGCCTTTAGGTGCAGTTGAAATTATTGATACTCCTGGTTTTGATGATGAGGGTGAACTCGGTGAACTCCGAATTAAAAAAACCCGTCAGATTCTTGCTAAAACTGATATTGCTGTACTCGTTACGGACGGAAGTCATGAACTATCCGACTGCGACAAGCATTTAATCAGTCTTTTCAAAGAACGTGATATTCCTTATATTATTGCTTACAACAAGTCGGATTTGAGTGGAAAAAATATTCTGTCTGATAATGAAATTTCCGTCAGTGCAGTAAATAATACAAATATTTTTGAGCTTAAAGAAAAAATTGCATCACTTGCAAAAAATTACGGCTCGGAAAAACGTATTGTAGGCGATTTGATTCAGAAAAATGATTTGCTCGTGCTTGTTACTCCGATTGATGCCTCCGCACCTAAAGGAAGAATGATTCTTCCGCAAGTTCAGACTTTACGTGATATTCTCGATTCAAATGCTATTGCTGTATTTACTACAGAATTTGAACTTGCTGAAACTCTTGACAAGCTTTCTGCTCTGCCGAAAATGGTTATAACTGACAGTCAGGCTTTTGCTGTTGTAAATAAAATCGTCCCCGAAAATGTGCCGTTGACTTCGTTTTCTATCCTCATGGCAAGATACAAGGGATTCCTTGAAACAGCTGTAAAAGGTGCATCAAAAATAAATTCACTTGAAAATAATGCAAAAATCCTTATTTCAGAGGGCTGTACTCATCACAGACAATGCGGTGACATAGGAAGTGTCAAGTTGCCTGTTCTGCTTGAAAAGTTTACAGGAAAAAAATTTCAGATTGTACTTAGTTCGGGACGTGATTTTCCTGAAGATTTATCAGAGTTCAGTCTCGTTATTCACTGCGGTGCTTGTATGCTAAATGAAAAAGAAACTGTTTACCGCCGTAAATCTGCGGAATTACAAGGTATACCGTTTACTAATTATGGTATTGCTCTCGCTTATATGAATGGTATTCTCAAACGTACTATAGAAATTTTTCCTGATTTGGTGAAACTGATATGAAAAAAAGACTACTGTATATTATTTTACTCGTGCTGATTATTGCGGTTGAAGTTGTTATCGCTCTAACTCAACATAATAATTGGATTCGTGATTATCTTGGTGATGTGATTGTAGTATGGGCTGTATACTGTCTTGTGCAGTCTGTTCTCGGCGGAAAAAATAATCACTACGCTGTACATCTCGGTGTAATGGGATTTGCTTTTGTCGTGGAGTTTCTGCAATATATTCACATTGTCGATTTAATCGGGCTTGGACATATTCAGTTCTTCCGCACCCTTATCGGTACTTCTTTCGCTGTTGAGGACTTATGGAGTTATGCTATAGGTACGGTTATCGGGTGTGTGGGTACGTTTATATACAAAAAAGTGAATAATATTCGTCAAAACAGGAATATTTCACCATAAAATGAATATTTATGCGAAAAGTATTGACTTTATTTTATTTTTGTGTATAATAGAATTATCATAATTTTTCCTATGGAGGAGATATAAAATGGATAAGAATAATATTAAAAAAGTCGTTCTCGCTTATTCAGGTGGTCTTGATACTTCTATCATTATCCCATGGCTTAAAGAGAACTATAACAATTGTGAAGTTATCGCTGTTTCGGGTGACGTTGGTCAGGGTACAGAGCTTGACGGTCTTGAGGAAAAAGCTATCAAAACAGGTGCATCTAAACTTATTGTATGCGATTTGAAAGAAGAATTTATTCAGGATTACGTTTATCCGACTGTTCAGGCTGGTGCTATCTACGAAAACCGTTATATGCTTGGTACTTCTTTTGCTCGTCCGATTATTGCAAAGAGAATTGCTGAAATTGCTATAGCAGAGGGTGCTGATGCTATCTGTCACGGCTGTACAGGTAAGGGCAATGACCAGGTACGTTTTGAACTCGCAATCAAGGCTTTTGCTCCTGAAATGGCTATTATCGCTCCTTGGCGTGAATGGAATATCAAGTCAAGAGATGAGGAAATTGATTACGCTGAAGCTCACAATATCCCACTCAAAATAAACAGAGAAACAAACTACTCAAAGGACAAGAACATCTGGCATCTTTCACATGAGGGTCTTGACCTCGAAAATCCTGCTAATGAGCCACAGTACGAAAAGAAAGGCTTTCTTGAAATGGGTGTTTCTCCGATTGATGCCCCTGACAAGCCGACTTACATTACTATCCACTTTGAAAAGGGCGTTCCTACAATGCTCGACGGCAAGGAATTAAACGGCGTTGAAATGGTTACTGCTCTTAACAAGCTCGGCGGTGAAAATGGTATCGGTCTTGCTGATTTGGTTGAAAACCGTCTTGTTGGTATGAAGTCAAGAGGCGTTTATGAAACTCCCGGCGGTGCTATCCTCTATCACGCTCATGAGGTTCTTGAAACTATCACCATTGACAAGGAAACTGCTCGTATCAAGCAGTATCTCGGAATCAAGTTCGCTGACATCGTTTACAACGGTCAGTGGTATACTCCTCTCCGTGAAGCTATGAGTGCTTTTGTTACTGAAACTCAGAAAACTGTTACAGGTGATGTTACTCTCAAACTCTACAAGGGCAATATTATAAATGCTGGTGTTACTTCTCCATACACTCTCTATGATGAAGAAGTTGCTACTTTTGATGAAGACGAAGTTTACAATCAGCATGATGCAGAAGGTTTCATCAATCTCTTTGGATTGCCAATCAAGGTTAAGGCTCAGCTTGACAAAAAAAGAAATAATAAGTAATATGTATACGCAGGCAGGTGTAATTCCTGCCTGTTGTGATTTAAAGCAAGGATAATAAGCAACTATGGAAGAACATATTGAAATGTTGGGTAAAATAAAAAACAGGAGTGATTTCCTGAAATTTATGCAACTATATATTCCAACAATTAAGGATTTATCAATCAGAGACTACTTGGAATCTGTTGCTTCTTGGGCTGAAGATATGGACGGGTATTATAAAAATACCAATCAGGAAATACCGCAGAATATAAACTGGGATTTCATTTCAACTTTATTTTATGTGGGCAGTATCTATGAGTAAATTTTAATTTATTTTAAACAATAAATCTTTGGGAAGTGATATTATGATGCCAAATCCAAACAGCATATATCCAAATGAAAATATCAAAGAGATAGTTTATATTAAGAATGTTATAACAAGACCAAATATTATAGTCGGAGAATATACCTACTATGATGATATAAATGGTGCAGAAAATTTTGAAGAACACGTTACTCATCATTATGAATTTATCGGCGATAAGCTGATTATCGGAAAATTCTGTGCTATTGCAAAAGGTATTGAATTTGTGATGAATGGTGCAAATCACAGAATGAACAGTGTTACAACTTACCCGTTCAATATCATGGGCGGAGACTGGGAACAGTTTGCACCAAGTATTAATGAAACTCCGTTCAAAGGTGATACGATTGTCGGCAATGATGTATGGATTGGACAGAATGTTACTGTTATGCCTGGTGTTCACATTAGTGATGGTGCTATTATAGGTGCAAATTCTGTTGTTGCAAAAAATATTCCTCCATATAGTATTGCAGTAGGAAATCCGTGTCGTGTAGTCCGTATGCGTTTTGACGAAGAACTGACTGCATATTTACTTGAACTTAAATGGTGGGACTGGAGTGCAGATAAGATATTCAAAAATATGTCTGCATTATGTAGCGGAGATTTACAAAAAATCAGAAATATAATAGATTGATAAATTCTGATTCTTCTGCCTGTTGTAATTTAAAATCAGATAAAGCAGAATTTATAGAGATAACCAAATAAAAGGAGAAAATATGAATAATAATTTGCATTTTGAAGTTATTCCTGAAACTGTGGAAGAAAAAGGAGACATTCTGCACGGAGTTATGGGCAATTATCAAGGAAAACCTGTCGTATTTATGTATGATGCATCAATGCAGGATATAATTATTCCTGAAAGCTTAGAGCCGATATATCCCGCTATTGAAGATGCTGTTGTCAGATATTTGCGAAGTATAGGAAAATTAAAATAATAAAGATTAAATACTCGGCAGTATCATGTAATTTGAGCCGGGATAAATCGGAATTTGATGGAGATGAGTATATTGTATACAACAATACATAAGATTGAGAGTACAATTGAACTTCCTTATAATGTGATAGACATAGATACAGGAGATGAACATTTTATTCTACAGTTTGATTCGTTTGATGATAATCAAAGTGATTATTCAATAAAAATGGGTGGAGTAACAGGAAATTTCAGTATCAAATATCATAGCAACGGGATAAACTGCAACTTTAAATGCGATATTACTATCGGGAATGTCTATTTGTTTTATGTGGAATTGGATAATGCCTATGATATTTTATCGGGTAGAAATGCTGTTGCTGTTCTGAAAAATTATGGTCCTCTGAATCACTCAAATCTGATGTTCACTTTTGACAAACGTGGACACTGTAATGTAGACGGAGATTTTAAAAATAAAAGTAATCAATATAAAAACGGAATCAATTTTTCTTTTGAACTTGACCAGACAGGTAATATAACACCTATATTAAATTCTATGGAAGTATTTTTTAATGAATTGAGGAGTATTCAGGGTCATAGTAATTTCTATTAAAGGAGAAATCCAATGAAAAAAAATTCGGTTTTTATTGAAAAATGGCTATATTCAGAGCCTGATTTATTGCCTGATAAAGACGGAAATACTGTTTTTATCTCAAAAGCATCTTTCGGTCCTTTAGAATATTATGAATGGGGTATAGATTCAGATAATATGCCATATGAGTGTTACAAATGGCTTGAAAATG
>CAMWKY010000181.1 GCA_947174965.1 uncultured Ruminococcus sp.
CTTCTATACAGCCCATCCACTAATTTTAACAAAAGTTTTTTTATTAACTAATATCATAAGGATAAATCTCAATCTGAATATAATTCAGTTTGAATGAAATATTGTCTCCGATATTGATTTTCTCACCGTTTTCTTCGATATAAATCATCTGAAGCCAATCATATGCAAAACGGATATAATGTATTTCACCGTCATAATCTTCACATATGCCATTGAAAAAGACTGCATCATTTTTCAGACTGACAGAAATATCCTCCTTATTTTTTGGTAGTACGTCTATGCAGTCAATATCAGCTAATGTAAATTCAACATGATAAACAGAGTTCAGAAAAGGTGAATTTTTTCCTTTCCAGAATCCTTTTAGTATCCCTATATTTGTACTACAGTTTACTATGATATTATTTTTCATATTCTCAATTGAAGTTATAATTATTCGCATTTCATACTCCGTTTTACAATGAAGATGTTTATTGAAAAAAGAAAAACACGAATATTTACTATCCGTGTTTTTCTGTGGTGACCCGTACGGGAATCGAACCCATGATTCCGCCGTGAAAGGGCGATGTCTTAACCGCTTGACCAACGGGCCTTTTTTTATTAAGTAGCGGCAGTCAGATTCGAACTGACGACCAATCGGGTATGAACCGAGTACTCTAGCCAACTGAGCTATGCCGCCATTTTTATTTCCGCCGCAATTTTTTATTTATTATCGCCTGCGACTTAATTAGTATATCACGTATTTCCTGAATTGTCAATAGGTTTTCTGAATATTTGTATACAAGCACATAAAATAAATCTACACCGCAATAAAATTGTGGAAAATTCATAAATATATGGAAATTAAGAAAATAATAAGAAATTCAACAGGAGAAAAATAAGAAACTGATATTATAATATTGACAGAAACAAGGAGAGATAGTACAATGTAATATATATTATAAAAAGTGTTCCACGTGGAACATTTACGGAAAGGAAAAATGTTTATATGAATACAGAAAATACTACAATTCTTGTTGTTGATGATGACCATGATATAGTTAATGCAATATCTGCTCTGCTTGAACGTGAGGGTTATAAGATATTCAAGGCTTACAACGGTATTGAAGCAGTCGATATGCTTATGCAGAATGACATACAGCTTATTCTTATTGATGTTATGATGCCGAAAATGGATGGTTTATCTGCTATGATGAAAATACGCACCATGAAAAATATTCCAATTATTGTATTGTCCGCTAAATCTGAGGACAGTGACAAAATTCTTGGTTTATCTATGGGTGCAGATGACTACATAACCAAACCTTACAATCCTATGGAACTTGTCGCAAGAGTAAATTCAAATCTTAGACGATACCTAAGTCTTGGCTCTGTGGACAGCATTAAAAAAAGCAATTCCATTCAGATTGGCGGTCTTAATCTTGATAAGGACGAAAAACAGCTGTATGTTGACGGTGAGACTGTTAAACTTACTGCAACAGAATACAAAATCCTTGAGTTTCTTATGGAAAATGCAGGCAGAGTTTTTTCTGCTGAACAGATTTACTCTCATGTGTGGAATGAGGATTCCTATTCTGTAGAAAATACTGTTATGGTGCATATCAGGCACATAAGAGAAAAAATTGAAATAAATCCTGCTGAACCACGATATTTAAAAGTAGTTTGGGGGATAGGTTATAAGATAGCTAAAAATTAAATTGTTCCACGTGGAACATTTCAGCTGACATTTAAGGGAGACAATTATTATGAAAAAGAAAAGAATACTGTTTACTGCATTTGCAGTAGCATCTATTTTACTTATTGCAAAAAATTTTTCAGAATTAAGACAAATTGATATTATTTCTAATGTTCCATATGATTCAAATGCAGAAGCTTCTTATATTGAAACCTCTGACGACTGGCGGTTGATTCTTGTAAACAGCAAAAATGCTGTTCCGAAAGATTACAAGATTGAACTTACAAAACTTTCAAACGGTATTTGTGTTGATTCAAGAATATATCCCGATTTACAGCAGATGTTCGATGATGCAAGAAATGACGGGGTATATCCTGTTGTTTCGGAAGGTTACAGAACTCACGAAGAACAGCAGAATATGATGAATGACAAAATTGACAGTTTTATTTATGAAGGATATTCAAAAAATGAGGCAAAGAAACTTGCTGAAAACTGGGTTGCAGAGGCTGGAAAAAGTGAACATGAACTTGGTTTGGCTCTTGATATAAATGCAGATACATTTTTTTCGTCTGATGAGGAAGTTTACAACTGGCTTGCTGAAAATGCCTACAAATATGGATTTATACTGCGCTATCCTCCTGATAAGAAATACATAACAGGCATTGACTATGAGCCTTGGCATTACCGCTATGTCGGTACTGAAACAGCTTATGAAATTTATTCCCGTCAGGTTACTTTAGAAGAATATCTTGACAATACAGAATGATTTTACAAAATGTTCCACGTGGAACAATCCACAGAAAATTAAAGGAGTGTTTTTTATGATTAAAAGTAAAATTACAAGAATTATTGCTTTTTTTATCAGTTGTATTCTTATTGGTGTTTTCTCATCTAGAGTTATGGGCTTTGTGACAGAAAACGACTATTATATCAATGACTACACGCAAAATCCTACGTATGATGTTTCTTATGAAATGAATGAAGTTTATTACAAGTTATGGGCTATTGGTGCTATGTGGCTCAGAAATCTTGATGAGGACGGTAAATTCAAGGGTACTAAAGAACTTGAAAAGCAGACTATAAATGCTCTTAGAAAGCTTGACTGCATGGACGAATACGGAAATCCCACCATCTCCAAAACTAAATACACCTATGATTTCTTAGTAAGTTATGGTGAAAACAAGTTTACAAATACTGATAAAAAGTATGATGATTTTAAATTTGATTACTATATCAGCAGAAAAAATGATAATATTGACTATGGTATCAGTGGCTATTGTTATGGTAACAGTAGTTTCAATATGTATGATACAAATTATGGTATGCATTATTATTACTTGAACGGTAAGGGGATTGCACTTTTTGATTTTGATACAACAGGTTTGCCAAGTTATATTGATGAACTGGGTGCTACTATGTATTACAAGACTGATGGCACAACTCCTATACCTGTTGCAAATACAAGTGATGTATATTATCGTGGTGATGATAATTATTTCAATGATTATGATGAGGGTTTATATGAAGTGGAGGATATATATTCAGAAAGAACTACATCTCCAACAGAAAAGTTTCAAGACGGCTGTTATTATAAATATGAAGCAGACAGAGGCAGATTCAGAAAAGTTGTTATCCCGACAGAAAACGACTTCACTAAAGTTCAGGTGCAGGAAATGGCTCTTACTATGATTATCCGCCCGACTGATGATATTATACAGACTTTTAAAGAATACAATGATTATATGCAAAAACGTGAAAAAGATGCAGTGTATACTATTGTAAATAATCTGCCTTTAATTGCTGTTGCTTTTATTCTTGCGCTGTATGTTCTTATTCTTGGCGGTTATGATAATAAGAATAAAAAATTCACAATGTCTGTTTTTGACAAAATTTTTGCAGAATTTTATGTTCTTATATTAGTTGCTGTCGGTGGATTCATGGCTTTTACTCTTGATTATAGTGAGATATATCTATTCTTTGATGATTACTACAATAAGGATTTAATGCTTGGTTTTTATAAGGTTGTTTATCCGATTCTTTTCGGAATGACCGTTCTTGCAGTTGATACACTTATTATCAGAGTAAAATGCAGAAGTTTCTGGAAAACTACTTTATTATGGACTATGATTTCTATAATTTACGGTTGGCTCAAAAAACTTGCTGTTAAAGTGAACGAAAAAATTATTGACCGTGATATGCTCAGACATGATAAGTTTACAAGAAGATTTATTCTGCGTGCAATTATTTTCAGTGCGATTGAGTTTCTTTTTATTGTTGCATTTGTCGAGTTCAATGCTTATTTTGCACTTTTTGTTATCAGCACAATTTTAGTTGCAGGTTATATTTTCTTAAGTCTTTCGGATTTGAAAGCGATATGCAATGTCAGCAGGCATATATCAGCAATAAATCAGGGGGACTATACTGTACACGATGAATCAAAGTTCTCTCCTGCTTACTGCATGACCGAAAAATTAAACAATATTTCAGCAGGTATTCAGTCAGCGGTTGACAGACAACTTAAATCTGAAAGAATGAAAATTGACCTTGTGACAAATGTCTCTCACGACCTTAAAACTCCTCTCACTTCTATTATAAGTTACATTGATTTACTTAGCATGGAAGAACTCTCTCCGACAGCCAAAGACTATGTGAATATTATTGTAAACAAGTCACAAAGGCTTAAAACTATGGTTGCGGATTTATTCGATTTAGCAAAAGCAACAAGCAGAACTGATATTGATATGGAAAAAATTGATGCTGTTATCCTTACAAATCAGGTACTTGCTGATTTAAGTGACAAAATAGATTCCTCCGGAAAACAGGTTAAAACAGATATGAAGTCTGAATCCGCTTCTATAATGGCAGAGGGTAAAAAAATGTACAGGGTTTTACAAAATCTGATTGACAATGCTCTCAAATACTCCCTTGACGGTACAAGAATCTATCTTACATTGAAAAATGAACTTGGTTACTGCATCATAACGGTGAAAAATATTGCTTCTTATGAAATGAATTTCACTCCTGACGAAATTATTGAACGCTTTACAAGAGGTGACAAGTCAAGAAGTACTGACGGAAACGGTCTTGGTCTTTCAATTGCAAAAAGTTTTACGGAGGCTTGCGGTGGTACATTCAAAATAACTATTGATGGAGATTTATTTATCGCAGAAGTGAAGTTTCCTGTCATAACAATAGAGACTTACAAGGAAACAACAGAAATAACCAACGAACAAAAATAAAACAAATATTCTGATTATGTTTCGCAAGGAAAGAACATAAAGTCAATACGCATATAGAAATTTTTAGCCATAGTATTTTTGATTATAAGTCCAAAATACTATGGC
>CAMWKY010000182.1 GCA_947174965.1 uncultured Ruminococcus sp.
CCATTATTCTGCTCCTTTAAGTTCAGCTATCAGAAACTTTATTTTTATGCCCTCATCAGAGAACATTTTTTCGTGTTCTGTGACGTAATTTTCTATACCTGTTTCGTTGTGCAAGTCGTATGATATGAATTTTATTTCAAAGCCTGATTCCCTGAAATATTCAAGGGATTCCTCAAAAAGTCCGTCATCATCTGTCTTGAACCAAATCTGTCCTTTAAGAAATTTTTTGTAGTTGGCAAGCTGACGTGTATGAGTGAGACGGCGTTTCTTATGCTTGCTTTTTCCCCACGGATTGCAGAAGTTTATATATATTCTGTCGGCTCTGTCATGTTCATTCCACGCAAGGTCAATGCGTTCTATGTTCTGGATTGCTATTCTTATGTTGTTCATTGGTATATCTGCCAACTTATAGGCATCTTCAAGCTTTCTCTTTGCAAGTACAAGCATTTCGTTCTTTATATCCATAGCAATAAAATTGATTTCAGGGTGATTTGGTGCAATCTGCGAAATAAAACCGCCTTTTCCACAGCCTAACTCAATATATAGTGGTTTTTCGGGATTCTCAAAAAGTTCTGTCCATCTGCCTTTTTGCTCCGTCGGATTTTGTACATAGAAGGAGCAGGATTCCAATTCAGGCTTTGCCCACGGTTTATGTCTTATTCTCATTTTAACCTCCTGTGAAAATTATTTCTTTTTAACAATAACTCCGCCTGTTTTCCATATACTGCTTTCAGGTACAACACCCCTTACACAACTTGTCGGATAGATATTTGAAAATCTGCCTATAATAGTTCCGGGATTCAATACGCTGTTACAACCGACTTCTACATTATCGCCAAGCATTGCACCTATTTTCTTTATTCCAGTCTCTAATCTTTCATCAGCAGATTTTATAACAACATTTGTCTTATCCGATTTGACATTTGATGTAATTGAACCTGCTCCCATATGCGACTTATAGCCAAGTATACTGTCGCCGACATAGTTGTAATGCGGTGTCTGTACATTGTCAAAAATTATAACGTTTTTCAACTCAACTGAATTGCCGATAACGCAGTTCTCGCCTATTAATGCACTTCCTCTGATAAATGCACAATGACGTACTTCTGTACCTGCTCCGATTATGCAAGGTGAACCAAGATAAGCTGACGGAAATACTTTCGCTGTCTTATGTACCCATACATTTTCAGCAGGATTATCATATTCATCAGGATTGAGAGTATTTCCAAGTGATATGATAAATTTGCTGATTCCCTTTAATGCCTCCCAAGGATATGTAAATCCTTTGAGATAATCAGATGCAAGAGTGTGATTAAGGTCGAAAAGTTCTGTAATTTTAATGTTTTCCATTATAAAATCTCCTGTCTTAATTAAATTTACCTTATTATATTATAGTATACGAAACAGCAATTGTCAAGAGTATCAGGCAATTTTTCTGAACATACGGGTACTACGGAACGTCCGTAGTCTGTTATATCGATTTCAGCCTGTTTTTCGGCTTTTTTCGGTGTCTCTGACACCCATCTGACACCCATAATATTCGTTAAGTTTGTCAATCTGCTTTTCTTTATATATCGAATCAAGATGAACATATATTGCCATAGTCGTCTTTATATCTGCATGACCTGCCTGCTCCTTGACCGTGCCAACGTCCATACCTGCAAGATACATTGACGTGATAAACGTATGCCTTAACCAGTGCGGTGTTATACGTGGAATAACCATAGGTATTTTTTCAGGTGAAAAACGACTGTCAGGCTTATCATAGTTTACTATACGTGAAAAATCACCGTTTCTGAAATTCAGTTCAGCAAGATAACTCTCCCACATACTGTTCCATGCTGAAAGCGACATCATATTTCCTTTGCTGTCGGGACAGACTAACATACTATTTGTCCGTTCTGTTTCTTTGAGATAGTCAATAAGAATCTGCGGAATATATACGTTTCTTACACCCGCTTTTGATTTTGCACCCTGTTTTACTTTCCAGTTACTCCCCTCTCGCTCTGTAGACTTATTTACCCTGATTATTCCATGCTCCAAATCTACATCACTCCACAAAAGCGGTACAAGTTCGCCACGTCTCAAACCAGCATACATCATTATCATTGCAGAAGTTCTTGCACGGTGCGGAGTATCAACAATCCATTTCTGCTCCTGCTCCGTCAATGCACGTCTTTTTTCAGCCTGATTTGTCTTATTATCGGGAATCCTCACCGAAACAGCAGGATTATAGTCTATTACACGGTTATCAATTGCATATCTGAATATCTGTTTTGCCGTACTTTTTATCTCAATAAGCACTGCAACAGAATATTTGTCAACGCAGTCTATTATAATATCCTGTATATCCATAGTGCGTATTCTGCATATCTCCTGCTTCGCTATCGGCATAAGATTTTTTACTCTGCACTCATATACATAATATCTGTGTGGACTTACTTCTGTTTTTTTCAGTCTTAACCAGCGTTCAGCCCATTCCCCGAAAGTGTCACGCTGTGCAAGTATATCAAGACCCTTGCCAAGTTTTATTTTTACTTCATCTGCTTTCTGATTAAGTTCTTTCTGCGTACGTGCATACACATACTTATACTTTCGTTTGCCATCAATTACACCAAGATATATTTTTGATTGCAGTCGTCCGTCTGCTCGTCTTTTGTTTTTTATTCCTGCCATATATATCACCGCCTGTAAATTAAATATACCACAAAAAAATCTTCCCGTCAAGAGAAGATTTCTATATTTTTTTCCATTTTCCGCTTGCATAGTGTACTATAAATAATATGAACAGAAGCATATTATGCGCAATCATACAAGCCCATGCAGATACTAAGCCATATCCCATAACCTGTGTACAAATATATGTTCCGACTATTCTTACACACCACATTCCAAGTACATTATATATAAAGGGGGCAACTGTTTTTCCAAGACCCTGCATAAGTCCCTCTATTACTATGGGTACACCATAAAACGGCTCTGAAACTGCAACCATTCGCAGAACTGTAGTGCCAAGTGATATGACTTCCGCATCTTCTGAAAATATACGCATCAGATACGGTGCAGATATGAAAAGCATACCGCCTGAAAAAATCATCAGTGTAACTTCCAATGGCAATATAGTTTTTGCTGTCTGATTCAGTTTACGCTTGTCACCTGCTCCCCATGCACTTCCTGCAAGTGCTGATGATGCCGTCTGCATACCATATCCGGGAATATAGAACAGTGATTCTACAGTGTTCGCAATTGTATGTGCCGCTGTTGACGTTTCGCCAAGTGAATTAATCATAGCCGCAAAAGCTACATATCCGAGAGATGTTGCAAATCTCTGGAGCATATTCGGAAATGCTATTCTTATACATGGTTTCAGCATATTCATATCAGGCTTTATGCTCTGCCCTTTCGGTGAGATTTCCTTATGCCTGAAAAGCATTACTGTTATAGCAATTCCGCCGAATGTATACGCAATCGCACTTGCTGTTGCTGCTCCTGTTATGCCCATTCCTGCTCCGATTATCTGATATGATGTATTTTTTATACTGATTGTACGTGTGGGATAAATCAGCAGAAAATTAAGTACTATGTTTATTATATTAACAAATATTCCCACTTTCATCGGTGTCTTTGTATCACCGACAGCCCTCAACAATGTACCGAAGATTATGCTTGCTGTACGAAAAAGCATAGGGATATACAGTATAAGAAAATATCTTGCCGATATATCACGGATTTTAGAATCAACGTGCATAATTACCGGAATTTTACTGCTAAGCAGAACTGTAACGACTGTAAAAAACAGTCCTACAGCAATAACTGTAAATACTGCCTGACCTGCTGTCTTACGGGCTTTTTCTTTGTCACCTGCTCCGAACGACTGCGCTATCACTGCGAGAAATCCCACTCCTATTGCGGAAACGGTGCTTCCGATAAGCCAGTTGACTGTTGTTGTTGAACCGACTCCCGCTGTTGCTTGAGTTCCGAGAGAACCGACCATAGCAGTATCGATATACTGCACCGCCGTCTGCAAAAGCTGTTCAAACATTGTCGGCAACGCAAGCGACAGTATTTCAGGAAGCATCTTAAATGACGAATTATTCTTCATCTTATGCAGATTTCCCCTTTTGCATTTTCGTCATCTGCTATTATCTCACCTACTGATTTAACTATTATTTTACCGCTGTATACATTTTTTATACTGTCAACATGGGATATTATATCAGCTTCAACGTCCGATTTCTCAAAGCACAAATCAGCATCAATCATTTCACAGTTAACAAGTCGCAGTTTTCGGCAGTAGCAGAATGGTTGTGTACCGATAATTTTGCAGTTTTCAAGCGTTAATCCTTCAGAATACCATGCAAGATACTCCCCTTTTATCGTGCTGTTTCTTACAGTTATATTCTTTCCATGCCAGAAAGCGTCTTTTGTATCAAAACGGCAGTTGTCAAATACAGCATTTTCTATATACTGAAATGAATATTTGCCCTTGAAATCTACATTGCTGAACTGAATACCGTTGCTTCTCATCATGAAATATTCGCTTTCTGCTGTACTGTTCTGCATTACAATATTGCTTACAGACCAGCCAAATTCGGGTGATATGATACTGCAATTTGATATATGTACATCTGAACATTCTCGCAATGCCTTTATACCGTGCATTTTCGTATTCCTGATATTTATATTACTTGAATACCATAAAGCAGCTCTGCAAAGTTCAGTCATTTCAGAATCTACTATAGTTAAATTATTGTCATGCCAGAACGGATAACGCAGATTGCAGAAACATTCATGCACCTCTATATCTGAACTTTCTTTCAATGCACTTTCACCATCTGCAATTCCGTCAAATGCACAGTTCTGCAAAATCACCCCTTTACTGCCGTATAATGCTCTTTCTTCGTCAAATTTCTGATTTGATATTATCATGAAAATCACTCCTTATTTTATTATGGTAATATACAT
>CAMWKY010000183.1 GCA_947174965.1 uncultured Ruminococcus sp.
TGGTTAACACTGATTTTCGGCTATTTACAGAGATTTAGCTTATGCTAACAGTTTTTGAAAATAATTTCGTCTTTTCTGGCGTTTAAAATCACTTATATATGAAGGTCTTCAAAAAACTGCTGAAAGGAGTGTCTGACATGATTAATTCTAATACCTATGACGGAGGTGCAGATGCTATTCTTAATATATTTACACAAAATCAAACCGAAACTGAAGAACAGGACTACGACACAGTCAATAATCTTATTTCTACCTGCTCTCAATCAAAAGAAAGTCTTGCTGTACTTTACAATATGTTCAAAAAAAGCGTATTTGCTGTTGCATTCAGTATAACATCAGACTATCATCTATCAGAAGACTGCGTTGCAGAAACCTTTGTCCGATTAACGCAGGTCAGAAACTTCAACCCGAAAAAGGGTGACGGCAAAGGTTTTATACACAAAATCGCCCGCAACGTTGCACTTGAATTTAACCGAAGCTATAAGCGTGATATAGAAAATATCTATGTATCAAATTATGGCGAATCGGACAACACAATCGAAAACAGCATTTTTCTTACAGAACTGCTTGCACATCTTAATGATAAGCAAAGACAGATTGTTGTTATGAAATGCTGTAGCGAACTCACTTTCAAGGAAATTGCTAAAATTATGAAATGCCCTGAATCCACCATAAAATCACGCTACAAAAGGGCTATCGCTATATTACAGGAAAAGGCAGGTGTTGACAGTGAAAAAAAATAATGACATAGAAGAAACTATCAAAGACAAAATGAACAGGCTTTCTGACTCTGTTGACTGCTTTGACAGAATTTCCGCAAGAGCTTTTCCTGAAAAAAGTCAGGATTTTTACGAAAGCGGATTCACAATAAGCGACCTTGAAAATGTTACCGATAAGGCAAGACGAATTAACTTTGTGAAATGGGTTTCTGTTGCTGTTGCTGCTGCTGTATGTATTGCAGTAATACCACGCACAAATTTAGTTCAGAATATCTTCTGCAATATCGGCTCTGCTAAAAATTCATTCACAAGAATACTTGAGGAAATCGACTATCAGACTGAAAACAACGACTATATTATATCAGACTATCCGCTTGACTACTATATACAGAATGATGTGCTTATCACTCCCCTTTTTGCGTGTCCGTTTGAGAGTAACAACAATAAAAATGCAAATGTGAGAATCTACACCCGACAGATTAACGGCATAAATACAAATCAGACATACGCTGTACAGTATATCGGAGAATACAGCGACAACAGCATTATAGCTGTTGCAGAACCGCAGTATAAGTTCAGTGACTATGATGCAGAACAGGCACAGAATATTGATGTTGATTTCTATGATACGGTATATTCATCAGATTCACCCTCTGCTGTACAGTACAATTTCAACATGAATGGCAACGGAATCTCTTACAACGATGAAAACGTATCACTTGCTTCATTCACGTATAATTTACTTTTCAAAGACGGAAATGACATCATACCCATGACAAGTGAAATCCTCTATGGACACAAGACAGAATCAGATGACTATTTCTATGACATAATGCTGACATCATACCCCGACTATGAAAAAATGACATTCAATGACAACATGGCAATGTGGAAAAAATCTGTATATTTCAATGGCAATCCCGCAAATCCCACTGAAAACAACTCAAATTTCACAAGGACAGAACTTTTTACAGAATATGTTGATTCAATAAATGCAACTTGTCCATATGTCTTGCCTTTTGAGGAATACAATGCAGAACAGGGTGAAACAGTCTATATCAATGCAGATGACGTGGGAAAAAGAATAAGCACAATTATTCTGCCATGCGAACAGTCTGCACTGCCTACGACAAAACTCTATTTCTCACCGATTTCTTTTGATTATTCCATAGCTGTAATGTCGGAGAAAAACGGTCTTATAAAGCTGTATTCACTCAAAGAAAATGAGGAAGATATGGAGCTGGCAGAAATGGAACATCTAAGAAGACTGATAGAACTTGAAAAAGAAAAACAACTTGAATCAGAATGGACACAAGAGGACATAATCATAGATTAAGCAGAACAGAATCCGCTTGAAACAGACAGAAAGCAAAAAGCAGGTCATTTTTCTTGACCTGCTTTTTTATTATCTGTATTTATATACTGTTACTGCTTCAAATCCATCAAGCAAAGTTGTCATGCTCTTGAAAGCCATTCCAGTACCCTTTGCAACGCAGTTTACAGCGTCTTTTGCAATTCTGCATCTTATACCAAGAGTACGTTTTATAAGCTGGATAAGACCGCCAAGCAATGCACCTCCGCCAGTGAGAAGTACACCATTATCATAAATATCCCCGACAAGTTCAGGCGGTGCATCTTCCAGAACTTTTCTTATAGCTTCCATTATTTCAAAAGTATCATCTTCAATTGCCTTGAAAAGTTCAATTTCACTCAAATCAATCTGATATGGCAGTCCTTTTATAAGGCTTCTGCCTTTTACTGTATATGTAACTTCGTCATTAGGGTCATAGAGATTGCAGAGTTCAATTTTGACTTTTTCAGCCGTTCTCTCCCCTATCAGAAGTTTATACTTATTCTGCATATATTTTATTATAGAACGGTCAATAGCGTTTCCGGCTGTTTTTATCGTGTGACAGGTTACAACGCCGTTCATTGAGACAATAGCTACATCTGTAGTTCCTCCGCCTATATCAACAATCATGTGACCTCTTGCCTTTGCAATATTGACACCTGCTCCAATCATTGCGGCAACAGGCTCTTGTATAAGATAAACCTGCCTTGAACCTGCACTCTTTGCCGCTTCAACAACTGCACGGCTTTCAATATCAGTTATGAACGACGGAACGCATATTATAATTCGTGGCTTTACAAGCTGATGTTTGTTTACTTTCAGAATAAATTCACGTATCATACTATGTGCAAGGTCGTCATCTGAAATAACGCCGTTTATTATAGGTCTGGCAACGCATATATAGTCGGGATTTCTGCCAATCATCTCATAAGCCTTTTTTCCTACCGCAAGAACTTTGTCTGTTCTTGTATTATAAGCAATAACAGACGGCTCATTTAAAATGACCCCTTTATTTCCCATTGTTATAACTATATTTGACGTTCCTAAATCTATGCCTATATCTGTATTAGCCATTTTCTATTATCCTTTCTTTTTAAGCATATCCATAAGACAAGTATAACGTTCAGTGTGAGTATTATCGTCAACCATTCTGCGTATTTTATTTTCTGAACCGACAAGAATAAGAATTTTTTTTGCTCTTGTAACGGCTGTATAAAGCAGACTTCTGTAACTAAGCTTTTCGTAACCGTCCATAACAGGCATAATAACTGCATCAAACTCACAACCCTGACTTTTATGTACTGTTATCGCATATGCAAGCTCAATCTGCTGTAAAAGTTCAAATGAATATTCAGCGATTCGTCCGTCAAAATCTATTACAGCAATCTGCTTTGAATTGTCTATGCTTGTGATTCTGCCTATATCACCATTGAATATACCCGAATTTTCAAAATTGCCTTTTTTCCACTCTATACTATAATTATTCTGAATCTGCATAACCTTATCGCCAGTTCGGAGAATAAGTCGTTCTGTTTTATACTCATCTTTGTCATCTGCGGGCGGATTAAGTTCTTGCTGTAATCTGATGTTAAGTTCGTCTGAACCGACATTTCCGCCACGTGAGGGGGTGAGTATCTGAATATCATCAAAAGACGAATAGCCATAAGCATCAGGAAGTCTCTTTTTTGCCAGACTTGCAATAAAATTAACGACTGGCTCATAATATTCAGCACCAAAAAAGAAAAAATCGCTGTGTTTCTGTGTTAAATCAGGATATTCCCCCGATACTATCTTATGTGCGTTTGTGATTATACAGCTTTGCTGTGCCTGACGGAAAATTTCTGTAAGTTCAACAACTGGCACAGCACCGCTGTCAATAATATCACGCAATACATTTCCTGCTCCGACGGAGGGGAGCTGATGAAAGTCCCCTACTATAACAAGCCTGCAATTTGGTTTAAGTGCCTCAAGAAGTCTCTGAAATATGATGCAGTCAACCATTGACATCTCATCAATAACCACTGTATCACATTGCAAGGGATTATCTTCATTATGAAAAAATACAAGATTACTTGTTTCGTCATATTGCATTTCAAGAAGTCTGTGAATCGTTTTTGCTTCATAGCCCGTAAGCTCCGACATACGCTTTGCGGCACGTCCTGTAGGAGCAGTCAGAAAGACTTTTTCTTTTTTCTTGTTAAGAATTGATATAATTGCATTGAGAGTGGTTGTTTTGCCTGTTCCCGGACCGCCTGTAAGAACCATAACTTTTTTTGATATTGCTGTATGGATAGCTGAACGCTGATTTTCTGCATATTTTATATGATTATTCGATTCCTCTGCATCTATAAGCTTGTCTGCATCTGCTCTTGCCGTATCGGAAATCATACATAAATCGTACATTTTATCAGCAATAAAGCTTTCAGCCTCATAATATTCAGGAAGATATACATATTCCGTGCCGTTTTTTATGTATGAAATCAGGGAATTTTCCTCAACTGCCTTTTCATATGAATCTGTAAAATCATCTTCAGAAATCTGCATAAGTTCATATGACTTTCTCCATAAAAGTTCAATCGGCAGACAGGAATGTCCGTCCAATGCGCTTTTATTCAGAACATAGTCTATTCCCGCTGTTATTCTGCAACTGGAATTTTTCCTGATTTCCAAATTCTCTGCAATTATATCAGCTTGTTTAAAATCAAGGTCTATACCGTTTTCACATAGTATATACGGATTTTCCTTTATCATATCAAGAGAATTTGTGCCATAGTGCTGATAGAAGCGCATGGCATAAAGACTTTTTATGTCAAATCCTGAAAGAAAAGTTGTAATTTCTTTTAATGAAAAAAGCTTTTTAGCCTCCTCAATTA
>CAMWKY010000184.1 GCA_947174965.1 uncultured Ruminococcus sp.
AATTTTTTAATAACTGTTAATCTTCATTGACTATATGAAAAAATTATGATACAAATATATCATTGATTAATTTTTAAGGGTGATTCTATGATAAAAAAAACAAGATATTTTACTTTGCCTGAACTTATAATGTGGGCGTTCTCAATAGTCGTCATATTTGCCTGCTTTTTTGCATTTGACAGAGAGAACTATATAAATCTTGCGGCATCAGTTATTGGTGTAACGTCATTACTCTATAACTCAAAGGGAAATGCCGCAGGTCAGGCAATGTCAATTGTATTCAGTTTACTTTATGGATTTATTTCTTTTCAGTCGCATTATTACGGTGAGCTGATTACATACGTCGGAATGACGCTCCCTATGTCAGTTATAGCACTTATTTCATGGCTTAGAAATCCAACTATTGGCAACAAATCAGAAGTAACTGTAGGAGAAGTGAGCATTTTTGAGATGATAATGCTTGTACTTGCTACAGCAGGTGTTACAGTCGGATTTTATTTTATCCTCAAATATTTCAATACAGCAAATCTTCTTGTGAGTACATTCTCAATATCAACAAGTTTTGCGGCGGCTTATCTTTCATTCAGAAGATGCCCATATTATGCAGTTATATATGCCCTCAATGATGTAGTTCTCATGATACTTTGGGGAAGCAGTTCAATAAAAGATATATCATACCTTTCTGTTGTAATATGCTTTACAATGTTCTCTGTCTTTGATATTTATACTTTTATAAACTGGAGAAAAATGCAGACAAGACAATATAACAATGCACTTAACTCCGTTCAGGAATTTTATACGCCCGAAGGATATAAGGTGTACATAGCAACAAATAATCAGTTATAAGCATAAAAAATCCCTTGTTTTCATGGACAAGGGAATTTTTTTATCAGTCATCACTGTCTACATATTCAAGAACGTCACTTATCTGGCAGTTTAATGCTTTGCATATAGCATTAAGAGTGGAAAATCTGATAGCATTTACTTTGCCTGTTTTGAGTTTTGATAAGTTTACATTTGTTATACCAACTTTTTCACTTAATTCATTCAGGCTTACTTTTCTGTCTGCCATTATTCTGTCAAGTCGTACAATTATAGCCATATTTTTCACCTCTTATCAGACTGTTTCATCTGATTCTTTCTGAAGTTCTGCACCATACTTGAAAATACATGAGAAGATTATAATAGCAATGATAAGAACTACAGAAGTAAGACCGATACCGCCGTCGATGATGTATAAAACAGCCATTGGAATAAGTGAAAATCCGAACTTTTTCATTGTATTTATAACGTTTTCCTCAAATGGTGATGCACATATTTCAAGTGATTTTGCAAGTTTTCCGCCAAATATTACTGCAACAAGCATTACAGCACACATAACAGCACCTAACATTACAGTTGTTATCATAGTAACTTTAATTGAAGTAATACTATCAGCAGTTACATCAGCTTTTATGTCATAAACAGAAACACCGTTGTTGTCTGTCTTATCAACATCAATATCAATTTTTGTACCTAAAGCATCAGCGTGTATGTCGCCTTCCTCTAAATCCTTGACACTGAAAACCTTGATTCCGCCTATACTGATTTTTTCGTCATTTATCATGAGACGTGTATTTTCGTCAACTGTAATCTGCGCATTTGCCGTGCCTATTATATTGAATACGTTGTTATCTGCATTAATTGCAACTCCAAGAATTACTGAACCTACAAGGCAAGAAACTACGCCAATGATACAAGCAACTCTCATAACTGCAAGAATAATTCTGCTAACCTTGCCAAGCTTGTTGATTTTTGTGATGTTTTCGTTTTTCATAATAATTACCTCCGAATAATTTCGTTTTAAATTTGTTTCAGGGTGTTTCCCTTTCCGTGATTATATAATATCATATGTTTTTGCGTTTGTCAATATTTTTTTATCGTTTTACATTAAATTTTATATGCTTGCATAATGTGAAAATGATTTTGACAGATTTTATTGTGCAGAATAAACGATAATATTTTATCGTTTATCATTAAAATAGGCGTGAAAAAAGCGAACCCTTTTCAGATTCGCTTTTTGTTTTGTCAGATTTTCTTGAATTACTCACCGATAATATCTTCGTCAGTCAGTTCAATCTCTCCGCTTTCATTTTCATATTGTCTTATTTTTTCCTTTACCAATGTTTCAATCATGTTAGCCATAGAACGATTTTCATTTTCGGCAATTTTCTTGATTTTTGCATGGTCGGTCAGGTTAAGACGGAGCGTAAAAGAAGTTTTTATAACAGCCATATCAATACCTCACTTTCACTATTATAATACCACTTAATATATTTTTTGTATGCAGTCATATTGACACCACGTTGATACCTTGATATAATATAGATAGTGATTTTTAAAGGAGGTATACTGAAATGTTTAATATTTACACTGTCAGTTTTTTCGGTCATAGGCAAGTTGAATATTCGTCAGAAATAGAAAGTCGTCTTGAAAAGCTTCTGCACGAACTTATTACGCAGAAAGAGTATGTGGATTTTCTGATTGGACGGGAGGGAGATTTTGACATTCTTGCTTCTTCAGCCATAAAGCGAGCTATTCATAAATATGAATATGGAAATACACATTTTACCCTTGTCCTGCCGTATCAGAAAGCTGAGTACCGTGACAATGAGCAGTCTTATCTTCAATATTATGATGAAGTAGAAATATGTGCCGATTCCATCAATGTTCACCCAAAGTCAGCTATCCAAGTCCGCAATCATAATATTGTTGACCGTTCAGACCTTGTGGTGTGCTTTATTCAGCATAAAAGCGGTGGAGCATACAAAACTATGCAGTATGCCGAAAAGCAGGGTAAGCATATCATAAACCTTGCCGACGATTTATAATACTTTATCAAATACAAATAAAAAAGCGAACCCTTTTCGGATTCGCTGTTTTTATATTATTCAGAAATGGTGGGTAATTTTGTAATCATTTTAGCTTCAAGTTTCTGAATTGCAATAGCATCAAGACCTGTTACACCGTCTCCGACGTTACAGCAGTCTGCATTTATCAAGCCCTGTTCTGAAAGTCCATATTTATCATGATTGCCGAGATGCTGAATTATAGCTGTAGCATCAGCAATATTTACTTCGTTGTCGCAGTTTGCGTCACCAAGAAGTGTAGCACCGCCGTTTGATGATGATTCTGTCGGTTTATCTGTTGATTTAGTTGTAGTTGATTCTGTTGGTTTCTGAGTTGTAGTTGTTGTCTGAGCTGGTGTACCCTCAACAGGATTTCCGCTTGCTATTTTACCGCCGTCAAGGTTACTGCCCTCTGTTGATGCGTAGTCTGAATAGAACTCATTGAGTGAGAGACCGTTATTTCCAAGTGGTGTCTGGTGGTCAAGACCGATGTATTTTCCTGTTTTCTGAGTCTGCCAGAGAGCTTTCTCCATAAGTGCATACTTGTTTTCTTCCCATGTAATCTTTGTTGAGCCAGCCTGTTGACCGCATGATATGTTTGCCCACAATCCTCCTGTATCACCTGAGTTTGTATTCAAGCACCAGAATGTATGATTGATGTGATGTTCAATCATATAGTCACGGAGAAGCTCCATCCACTTCTGATTTTCTGCACCGTCCATATGTCCGCCCCATTCGCCGATAAGTTCGGGAGCAATGTCTTCTGCATTCAGATAAGCCCATGTATCGTACCAGTAGTCATCAAGAAGTGTTTGTGTAGTGAAATCCTTGTCAAACCATGTCTGAGCGTAAACGGACGGACCGTAATCGTGCGGAGAGTAAACAATCTGACTTGTACCATGTTCTGGATTAATCGGATATTCTCTTGCACCTCTGAAGTTACCGCCCCACCATGCACCAATGTATGGTGAGTTGTCACGTCTGTCCTCTATACCCCAGTAGTCGCCAGCCATAGCACCGCTTAAAGACTGTTCAACACCCTCAATAAAGATAAGTGCATTTGGATTTACTTCAAGAATAGCATCAGCACATTTTGTGGCAGCATAAGCCCAGTTGTTTTCGTCAGTTGAGCCGTCCCACTTTGCAGCCTTTTCACCCTCCTGACCTTTTCCGTGCGGTTCGTTTTTCAGGTCGTATCCGATAAGAGTATCATTATTCTTGTACTTATCAGCAACCCATACAAGCGTATCAATCCATATATCAGTTGTAACCATAGTTCCGTCAGCAGTTTCCTTGCCGTACCAGAGATTATAATTATGACCTGAGTTGTCAGCATGAGGGCTGTGAATATCAATAAAAGCCTTGATGCCGTACTTCTTGCATTTGTCAAGAATTATATCAAATCCCTTGTCACTTGTGATAAGAGTTTTGCCGTCAGATTCTACGAAATCTTTATTAAGATTGCCGTATGTTCCTGCCTTGATAACGCCACCGTTTCCGTCGTCCTGGTCTACAGGAGGATTATAGACTGCCTGCATACCACCTGAGCTTATCTGGTATGGAGTGCCGTTCATCCACGAAAGAATAAGTTCTGTTGAAATAGGAAAACGAATGACATTCATACCTCTGTCCGCTACTTCCTGCAACATATCGTCAATATCGCCTGCATAGAGGTAATGCGGAGAATATTCGATACAGTTCAGTCCGAACCAGTTTGCACCCGTGAGCCATACTTCATTTCCGTTCATGTCATAGAGACGGCTTCCCTTTGCGTGAAGCCAGTCATCATTGTTTGTATCAACAGCTACTGCACTTTCCGTCTGATTTATTACAGCAGGCATGGACGAACCAACCATAGCTACAGACATTGCAGTTGCTGATACAAGGGACATTAAATTTTTTGTTAATTTTTTCATAATTTTTCCCTCTCATTCATGATATAATATTGTAATTTTATTCTATCATTAATTTCATAAAATGTCAAGTAGAATCTGAAAAATATTGAAAACAGCACTTGTAAATTTCTTTTACATATGATATAATAG
>CAMWKY010000185.1 GCA_947174965.1 uncultured Ruminococcus sp.
GTTTCAGAGTTGATGCAGGTATTATTTCTATGCCATAGTCTTTCGGATTTATTTTTTCTGCACATTGTTTAGGGATTACAACTTTTTCAAAACCCATTCTTTCAGCTTCTCTTATTCTTTGTGATACTTGTGAAACGGAGCGTATTTCTCCGCCTAATCCTATTTCACCAAAAGCAATAAGCATTTCGTCAATCGGTTTATCCATGATTCCCGAATAAAGAGCCATAGCAACAGGCAAATCGGCGGCTGGTTCATCAAGTCTGAAACCGCCTACTATATTAAGGTATACATCAAGACTTCCCATAAATAAGCCCATGCGCTTTTCAAGTACGGCTATTATTATATTCAGTCTGTTGAAATCGAAACCTGTAGCCATTCTTCGAGGTGCTGCATAGCTTGTCTTTGAGGCGAGAGCCTGAACTTCCGCAAGAATAGGTCGAGAACCTTCTATAATGCAGGCAACACACGTCCCCGAAACATTAAGTGGTCTGCCTGACAGAAGCATCTGTGACGGATTTTCAACTTCTGCAAGTCCTTTGTCAAGCATCTCAAAAACTCCGATTTCATTCGTAGAGCCGAAACGGTTTTTGACTGCCCTTAAAAGTCTGTAACTCTGATGACGTTCGCCCTCAAAATAAAGTACGGCATCAACAATATGTTCCATTACTTTAGGTCCTGCGATAGCACCGTCCTTATTGACATGACCTACTATAATTATAGGTATTTCCTGTCTTTTTGCAGTCTGCATGAACAAATTTGAACATTCACGCACCTGCGTGAGACTTCCCGGACTTGATGATATTCTGCCTATGCTCATTGTCTGAATTGAATCTATGATAGCAATATCAGGTGAACTTGAAACAATTGTCTCTGCAACAGATTCGGCATCTGTAGCTGTAAGTATATACAGATTTTCGGTGTCAACGCCTAAACGCTTTGCACGCAGTTTTATCTGTCTTGCCGATTCTTCGCCCGATACATATAGTATAGAGTGATTTTCGCCGAGATACTGACATATCTGTAATAAAATCGTACTTTTGCCTATACCAGGTTCACCGCCGAGCAGTACGAGTGAGCCTTTTACAAGTCCTCCGCCGAGAACTCTGTTGAGTTCGCCTATTCCCGTATCATAGCGAATATCATTATCTGCGCCGATGTTTTCGAGTTCAAGAATATTCTGTGATAAATCAACACCGCCCGAATACGTTGTTTTCGAGAATGACGAAACAGAAGCGGGAGACTGCGGAATATCCTCCTCAAAGCTGTTCCATGCGTTGCATGACGGGCATTTTCCGTTCCATTTTGTACTTTCAAATCCGCAGTTTCTGCATATATAGATAAATTTTGATTTAGCCATAGTTTAATTCAATGCCACCGTAATATTGGATTCATTGAGACGATATTTTCTGCCTATTTCAGCGAGACTGTCGGAATGTTTGTAATCGTCTGCCTTGAAATTGCTGTCATTTATTCCCCAGCGTGTAACACCTGATGAGAGTATGAATTGCTTTGTATCGAAAGTAAATACACCGTTTGCACCAATAGTTCCGTCAATATGTTTAAGCTCATCATCTTCAAAGTAATAGATTTCGCAGGTACTTTCGTCGTCAGTTCCGTTTGATATGATAAGTTCGGGATTTTCGTCGTCATTGAGGTCGCAGAGTTCAAAAGCGTATGCCTGTTCATCAGAGGACAAGAGGAGTTCAGAGAGTTTTTCCCTGTATAGTTCTTTTTGTCTGGACGGCATGACAGCCCCCCAGCTTTCAGAATACTTTATAGCATAGTTGAGTGTATTTTCGCCGAATGTATATTTCCGTCCTGCACTTATACAAGTTTCTGATTTATAGGGTGCGAGTTTCTGTTCATATTCAGGAAGCAGAACTTCTTCGCCGTCTATCTCATACTTAATAGCTGTACCCGATAACAGCGATGTTGACATGGAGTTGTCGGTATATGAGAGAACAGTTGTAAAGATACCATCTTTGTATGAGATATATTTTCCAAGAACAAAACCTGTTCCCTGATATTCGTCCTTGATAAGCTTTATGTCAGGAAGATAAGCAAAAGTTCCTCTGTTGCCTGCTTCGCCGAGTTCTGTAATCTCACCGTTTGCAAATGTGAAGATTTTGCAGGTTGTCTGCGGATTGGTATTTGGCGATATAATAAGTTCAGGAGTATTGTCACCCGTAATATCAAAAATATCAAAGCGAGAACCTGTTTTTGTACTTCCTGCAAAATCAGAGGATTTTTTATATTCATTAAGCTTATTAAGATAAGCGTCCTGCCATTCAAACGTTATATTCTGTGGAGATATTTTCACTTCTTCTGCTGGTAATGATGATTCCGGAATGGAAGTTACATTCTGTGAACAGCCACAAACAAGAACTGAAACAGTCATTGCCGATATTAATAATGATTTTACTGAAATTTTCAATTTAGTTCCTCCTGTAATTAAACTTAGATGTCTTATGAATATATTTTATCACTTTTGTCATTTTATGTCAATAGTTGTAAATAACAGATATTCCTGTTCTTATCCTGAAAAAATCAGCATATTTTATTCTTAAAGGAGTTGAGAACATGGAGGAAAATATTTTAAATGAAGAAACCATTGAAAAAGATGACATAAGCGAAGATGAGAAAGCGGAAATAATCTCACAAGAAGATGATGTGGAATTTCTTGAATCTGAAAATACAGATAGAAAAAGAGAAGGCAGAGCAGATGACTGTGTATCAATGCAGACAGCTTTGTGCATGATTATAGCAGTCGGGCTGATACTGTTTAATATATATAATCCTGATACAGCAGAAAAACTGTTTTTCATGCTAAAGGAGTTTTCGGAATCTGAAAAAGAAATCATGTCAAATCCGATTGACATTATATCTGATTATATAAAGAACATATGACAAAGATAAAAGTAAAATTCTCTTTTCTTGTGTTCAATGCGCTTATTTTTATGTTTCGTGACGCTGAATTTATTTCAGCCTTTTATATTGCCTGTATTTCGCATGAAATGGGTCATATTATCGCACTGAAAATAACAGGCGGTGAACTGAAGTCCATAGAGTTCAGCTGTTCGGGGATAAAGATGACAGCTTCGCCCTATACTTCCATAAAATCGGGAATATTTGTTCTTATGAGTGGTATAGCTGTTAATTTTATACTGTATACCTTGATGAGATTGTGCGGAATAAGTGGCTATATGCCGTTGTTTAATATGGCAGAGGGCTTGTTTAATCTTCTGCCTTACAGTATGCTTGACGGCGGTGCAGTGCTTGACCTTATTGCAGAGGGAAGCATATATGAGCAGACTATGAAATCAGTTTTTTTCGTTATACGTATAATTACAGCGTTTGTTATTCTGTTTGTTTTATGCGATAATGCTGTGCAGTATTTTCTGTAAATCTTTTTTCCATTGTGAATATATTTCAATATCCTCTTTTTCGGGGATATTTTTTTCATTCAGTGCCTTATATATGCGCTGACCTGCTTTTGCGCCCTCATAATCGATAGCAGGAATATCATATTTATATTGTGAAATATCTGCTGTTTCGGCTGTACATGAGATACAGGGCTGATTGCCGTCGGAATCAAGTATAAGCATTTCTGAATCTGTAAGATGATTTTCTTTTATTGTGATATTCATGAACGGCGGAAGAAGTATTTCTGCTTCATCGGGTTTTGCATAATACGACAATGTTTCTGCAACGTCAATACAGTGTGCGCCTTTCGGAATATTAAACCGCATCAGTGCAATGCCTTTGCGGTCTTGATATTTATGAAGAAAACCAGCCGTTGATGTTGATGTCATTGAGATAGTCTGCAACCGCTCACGGCAGAGCTGATAATCTACCATGCGCTCAACACGGTATGTTGTCATATCCTCTGTAACCGTCGATTTCCTGAATACCGAAAAAAGCGAATCAAAGAAGCTTATGAGACGTGGAACATCTGCAATAATTTCAGGATTGAGAAATTTTCCCTCATTTGCCCTTGCTGTTTCTGTAGATATATCAGGGAAAAAGAGTGAGTTTACAACAACATAGGCTTTAGGGTTGCCATAGAATGAATCATTGCCCGAAACATCTCCTATATAGAAACGGAGAGCTTTTTTTTCGGCTTCCGTAAGAATGTTTACCATTCGTTGCATTCCTCTTGAGGTGGCGTATACGATTCAACAGGGATAATAACTTCATGAGTTGTTGAAGGCGGGTCGATTATAATAGGCGGTTCAGTGTATACAGGTTCAGTGTAGACAGGTTCTGTATATATAGGTTCAGTTTGTACAGGTTCGGTATATGTTGGTGTATCAGTTGCTGATGGTGTATCAGTCCCGGTATCGGTACTTGTCGGATAATCGGTATTTGTCGGGTATGTTTCGTTGCCGTTTGGATATGTTGTAGCTTGAGTAACAGGCGGAACATAGACATAACCGGGGTCACGTGTAGGATATACAGGGTCAGCATATACAGGAGTTGTTTTTGTATTGTTCATTACTCCGGTTGGGATTCTGCCGTTCCACATAAAGCCTGAACCTGATGTTATTACGATTTTGAACGTTTTTGTTGTTGTTGTGCCAGTAGATTTAGTTGGATTTGTATTTACACCAGCTGTTGTTGAAATGTCTGATGTAGTTGTTGTAACTTCGGGAATTGCTGTAACATTGTTTCCGTTGTTGTTGCCGTTGAAGATGTTTTCTCTGCCGATACTCGCAATAATTCTTTCGGACGGTGTAATCGGGAAAAGTATAAAGAAAACAAGTATAATCATGGTAAGTATAATAAAACTCACGCATGAAAGAAGTGTGATTTTTGTTGATTTGTGCAGACCGCCTGAAAATTTTGTGTTCTTATTCATAAAATAATGCACTCTCCATAATTTTATTTTTATTTTTAAAAAAATAACCATTCTTTATATATTTTATATTAAAA
>CAMWKY010000186.1 GCA_947174965.1 uncultured Ruminococcus sp.
CTCCAGATAATTCGCCATTCCATTGAAAGAAGCAACTGCACCATCAGCAGTTTCCATATTATAATCCGCCATCGTCAGCATCAACGCCGTTTTCTTATTTTTGTGCAATGCTGCATCGTTTGCATAGAAACGGTCAATGACGGTGCGTATCTGTGCATTCATTGCATAGTAGTAAATTGGTGTAACGAATACAACAACATCTGCCGCTAAGAGAATCGGATTCAGTTCCTCCATATCATCCTTGAACGCACATCCGGTATTCGTGTTATGACATTTTTCACAGGCAATACACGGATGCACATTTTTGAATGCTGCATCGAACCGACAGACATCATGCCCTGCTTCTGTCGCACCTTTAATAAACTGCTCCGTTAGATGTGCAGTTGTTCCGTTCTTGTGAGCGCTTCCTGTAATAATCAATATTTTCATTCTATTTTCCTCCAAATCAATTTTAAGATAATGCAGCCAAACAGTTGAATCCGGCAGCAGCTTTGTTTCAGTCAATGTATAATTCTGAATCTCACTTTCATAAAACAACGTTTTTCCTTCTGTTCCTGCAATCATCGGTGCAACAACAAGACTCAATTCGTCGATCACATTTTCACGTTCAAACGCTCCATTGATGATACTACCGCCCTCTAAAAGTAACTTTTTGATGCCAAATAACCGATACAGCTTATCCAGTGCAAGTAACAGATTCAGTTCCTCTTTTCCGGCAAAAATGTAGGACACTCCGATGCTCTGCAAATAGGCAAGGTATGCGTTTGATGCATCTTCGCACAACACCTCAATAATATGTGCATTATCATATCCGGGATCATCATCTATAATTTTTGCAGTTTGCCACCCAAGTCTGCCATGACGGTCAAACGCAACTGCAAAGAAGCCTGCATCCTTGTCTGCAATGTAGTCCTCACGCTGCACATTGGAATTTGCAAACTCAGATAAATCCGGCTGATAACCGTATGTAAAGCTTTCCTCCATTGTTACACGACCACAGGCAAAAGCGTCCGCACGATAGTCACAGTTGATTTGATAATAGCTTTCTGTTGCCGATTCGCACTCCGGTTTGGATAAATAATCACCAGTAACTTTCCCATCGATCGACATCGTCATATGACAAATAATGTGCGGTCTATTCATGCTGCTGCAACCTCCTCAACAAATTTCATCTGATAAAATTCGTCCAAAGATGCTCTTCTTTTTCCGGCAGTCCAAACTTCTCCTTGCCGAGTTGAATACTCTTCATCAAAAAAGTCATATTCTTTGCCAATGTACGCATTGTCTGTAAGCCCTCTGCATCTTGTTGTGCCTCGCCTGGAATTCCTCCGTGAATGCTGTTCCAGTACTGACTTGATGCAACAGGCATTCCGGTAATTGCAAAGTATTTATTCAGTTCATCAAACGTGGAGGATAATCCGCCGCGTCTTGCAGCAACTACACTTGCTCCGACTTTCATCGTTTTATCAAAATGTGTACTGTAAAATAATCGATCGAGAAATGCGATCAGCGTTGCATTGGCAGATGCGTAGTAAACCAGACTTGCAATCACCAAACCATCACACGCTTCAAATTTTGATGCAGTCTCATTGACCATATCATCAAATACACACTTTCCTTTTTCAGCACATGAACCGCAGGCAATGCAGCCACGAATATCCCTATTTCCGACCTGCACAATCTCAGTCTCCACACCATTCTCTGAAAAGATCTTTTCCATTTCATGCAGGGCAATGTAAGTATTTCCCTTGACACGCGGACTTCCATTTATCATCAATACTTTCATTAATCTCATCTCCGCTTTTTTATAAATTTAATATGTAATAAAATGTATGGTTTGCTCACGCTATCACACTCCAGCATTTTTCACCTACTGCTGCAATTCAGCAATTTTTCCTCTTCATTTCAAACTCAATTTCAGATCATTACCGAACTTTTCCATAGCATCAAGTATCGGACGCATACTTTCTCCAAGATCTGACAAGGCATACTCTACCCTTGGAGGTACTTCGGGATAAACGGTACGTGTAATGATACCATCATTCTCCATTTGACGCAAGCTGTCAGTCAGAACCTTTTGACTGACACCATCCAGTGATTTTCTTAGTTCGTTGAACCTCCATGGACGCATAAGCAGATTCCTCATAATTAAAAGTTTCCATTTGTTTCCGATAAGCTGTACCGTTATGGCAACGGGACATTCGGGCAGTTCTTCACGTTTCAGCATAGCGTCCTCCAATAGTTTTAAATATAATGTTACACTCATTATAACATATAGCATTTCAAAAGTCAACACGCAAAAATTTTTCAGAAAAAATTTTCCGATATTCCGCAAAGGTTACTTTGAGGTAACTATGTTACAAAAAAGTGCCTACTTTACAAAGTGAAAAAGCTGTAGTATCATAAAATTACAGGGAAAACCTGAATCCATTGAAAGGAGAAATTTACAATGAGTGAAACACTGAAGAATGTTGCTGCATTCAGCGGAAGTGGCTGCGGTGCTGCTGACCCTGCTGAAAAGCCTGCGTCTGCTTGTGGTTCTGCCTGCGGAACTGCCGATCCCAAGGAAACACCTGCATCCGCTTGCGGCTCTGCTTGTGGAGCTGCTGACCCTGACAAGAAGTAATCATGTTACTTCAAAGCAATCAGTCTCGGGCAGTCGGCAGAGTACCGTCGGCTGCCGCGATTTTAAATTACATATCGGAGGGAACTGCCATGAAACCATATTTTGCATTCCAGTGGCATATTACAGATACCTGTGACCAACGCTGTAAACACTGCTATATTTTCGCTGAGGACAACTGCAAAAAACTGATGGAAATGCCTTTTGAAAAAATGGAGCAGATTATTGCAGATATTCTTAAAATGTGCGAAAAACTGGACAGAACACCATATCTCTATATCACAGGCGGCGACCCGATTTTACATAAAGATTTCTGGAAACTTGCCGAAAAATTGAAAAACAATAATATCCACTGGGCGATACTGGGTAATCCATTTCATTTGAATGATGAAGTCTGCCAAAAGCTGCACGATCACGGCTGTGTGAAATATCAGCTATCTCTTGATGGTATGCAAGAGATACACGACATCTTTCGCAAGCCCGGCTCGTTTGATACCACAATAGAAAAGATAAACTGCATTAAAAAGTCAGGTATGTACTGTGCAATCATGTCAACCGTATCAAGTGCAAATATTGCTGATTTTCCGCAGATGATAGACCTTTGTGCTGAAAAGGAAGTGGATGTTTTTGCATTTGGTAGATACTGTCCCACAAGCGGTCAGAAATCGGAAGAATACCACATTCCGCCGAACGAATATAGAAATTTTCTTGATATGTGCTATCATAAATTTCAGGAGCATAAAAAGAATGGATGTAAAACTACATTTTAGCTGAAAGATCATTTATGGACGCTGTATCTCTATGAAAACGGATTGTTCAAAATCCCCGAAAATCATAATCCCGATATGATTTACGAGGGTTGTCACTGTGGTATCGGGCATATGACCATTCTACCCACAGGTGACGTTTTCGCCTGCCGAAGAATGGAAAGCAGAATTGGCAATGTATTTGAAACGTCACTCTATGACTTATTTATGGGAGAAGAACTTGACGCATACAGGCAGTGGGACAAATTTGAAAAGTGCTGTAAATGCGAATTGCGCGGTTATTGCAGAGGCTGTCCGGCTGTCACATTTGGTTACACCGGAAATATGTACGCACCGGATCCGCAATGCTGGAAAGAATATAATACTATAACAGGTGAAAAGCTATGAGTTTAATTGATATTATAAAAAAACGTCATTCCATACGAAAGTATACAGACAAGCAGATCAGCCGTGAGGACTTGGAGCTTATCCTTGAAGCCGGAACTTATGCTCCAAATGCAGGCGGTGGACAGCGTAGTATGATGGTTGCTGTTCATAATGCAGAACTGACTGCAAAAATCGGCAGAATGAATCTCGCAGGATTTGACAGAAGCCGTCTTTTAGGAAGTTATGTTTCCAAAGAACAGCCGAGCTGTATTGATGACCCTACTATGAAAAATGGATTTTATGATGCTCCGGCTGTTGTTGCGATATTCTGTCAAAACAATTTTGCCTTTCGTGTTGCAGACGCTTTCTGTATGGCTGAAAATATGATTTTACAGGCAACTGAGCTTGGAATTTCGTCCTGCATTATCTCCAGAGGAGAAGAAACTTTTACAAGCGACGAGGGACAAAATCTTTTAAAAGAATGGGATGTTCCCGAAAATTATAGCGCTGTCTGTTTTGTTATTCTCGGATATATTGATGGTGAACAACCTCATACAAAACCGAGAAAAGCAAATCGTGTGAAAATTGTTGAGTGAGGTTTTATTATGGACGCTAAAACTTGTTTAAAGAAAATGCAGCTTGTAGGCGTATTGAATGTTGCGACTGTCGATGAAAACGGCGCTCCGCAGATTCGTTGTATCAGCGCTGTTCACTATGATGAGGATTCATTTTATTTCTTTACCGCAAAGGGCAAAAATGTAAAGAAAGAACTTCTCGCTGACGGTCGTGTGCAGATTCTTGTCTATACAAGGTTCAAGGAAATGATACGACTTTCCGCAAAAGCTTATCCTGTTGCAGATGAAAGACAGAAGAAGTGTATTGATACGATTTTCGAGGAACAGCCGTATCTTGCAAACCTCTATCCCGATGACAAGCGATATATCGGTATTTGCTTTGAGATAAAAGATGCTTCTATTGAGTATTTCAATCTCGGAGTCAATCCGATTTTCAGAGAAACATACACGATTGGCAATGGCATAGCTGAGTTTAAAGGCTATCGTATCACAGACAAGTGCATCGGTTGCGGAAAATGTCTGAAAGTCTGCCCTCAAAACTGTATTGACAAAGGTGAACCAAAGCCCTATACTATTAGACAGAATA
>CAMWKY010000187.1 GCA_947174965.1 uncultured Ruminococcus sp.
ATTCCTCCGTATAAAAAAATATCTGTACTAATTATATCATAATCAGACAGATATTTCAATAGATTTTCGAAAATTTGTTTCATATTTTTCCGAGAACTACTCTTTCGTTCACTGAAATAACAAACTCTCTTATTTTTTTGTGGTCGGGACTTTCGGGCAAATCCGTATTTTTATATGCGTATTCAAGTTTTTTCTTGTAATCCTCAACAAGTGCGAAAAATTCAGCTGTCGGCTGACTTTCAGAATCAAGAAATGCGCCGTTGCGTATACTCATAAGCAGGTCGTGTTCTTTTTCACGATATGTAACAATTTCAGCTTTTTCAAGAATATCAAGGCACATAAGGTAAAGTCTCAACAAATGCATCATGTGTTTGCCGATTTTATTATGCAGAATCGCATTTTTGTTACGCTTGCCAAGTGCTATTCCATCAGATTTATTTTCAAGTCTATGAAATTGTCCTGTTGCATATCCGCTGAATGACAGATATGCTTTCTTTGATAAAAACATTTTACGATTTTCAAGCAGTTCTTTTCCAATATCCGACAAATATATATAACGCTCAGGTGCAAGCCCGAGAATCTCAATAGTATTCGGATTACAGCTTGTCAGCAGTCGTATAAGCTTCATGAATGAGTAAATAGTTGTATCAGTCGGAACATCTGTAAAATGTTCAAAATCTTCTCCGCACAAAATTTCTTCTTTACTGTTCAATGTACAGCCTCTTATATCAAGGTCGGAACTTTCTGTATTTGTGCCGTAGGCGTGAGAGCCACCCAGTCCAAGCAGAATTATATTTCTGCCAAGATGCTTGTTGGTGTTCAGAAAATTATACTCCGCACCGCTTATCAGCTTTCTTATTTCGTTCATATTCATATTTTCAACACCTTTCTTGCGTATGAAATGCTTTGTCGTAGTGTGTTTTCCTTGTCAACTCCTGCTAATCGCAGTTTATGGGAATATTGCAGTATTTCGTCTGTTCTGTCGGATATTCCTGCATTTATAAGGTCGTCTGCCGTTACAAAGGGACGTGACATTATTTCAGTGTACCTTGTAAACCGCATAAGCAGAAATTCTTCTGTTGAACTGTCCTGCGGAATTTTTCCTAGTCCGTCGCAGACTGCAAGCTGTATCAGGTCAAAAGGCTCTGCAACTGAATCAAACAGCTTATTTGTTGATTTTGTCTTTGACTTTGCGTGCGCCATTATATTCGGCATCATATGAAATTCCACCATATTAAGCACATATTTCATTAAATCAGTATCAGCGGAAAGTCGTTCAAGAAATGTACGGACAAGCGGTAAACCCTCTTTTTCGTGGTTATAAGCATGAATCACACCATTGATTTTTTCGGTGCATACAGCTTTTCCGAAGTCATGACAAAGTGCTGACAGCATGAATCCGAAAGGATTTCTGACAATAACACGTCTTTTTGCGGACTCATCAAGCACAAGCATTGTATGTACCCACACATCACCCTCTTGATGATAGTTTTCGTTCTGTGGTACTCCGATAAGCTGTTTCAGTTCCAAAAATGTATCATCAGGTCTTGTGTGTTCAAAAAATTCAGACGGCTTTTCATATTCAAGCAGAATTTTTTTCAGTTCATCTATATTCAAAAAATCAACTCCTTTGTAAAAAATCACCTGCCTTATAAAGACAGGTGACAAGCTTTTTTATTTTATCACAATACCCCAGCTGTTACTGCTGACTTTATTGTAAATATCCATTGTGGCGTGTTTCTGCTGATACTTGTAATAGAACATTATTCCTGCAACATCAAGCGCAGACAAAACTACACCAACAATAACTCCGACTACTATTTTCGGTATAGCTAGAAGTGCAACCACCCATATAATCACAAGAATAACAAGCATAATAGGTAGATAGAACGAAACAAAGCTTCTGCCTGTAATACGAATATAACGCAGTACGTCTTTCTGCTCAAGATTTTCATAATGACGTGCGATAAAGTTATCAGGTCTTGCCCATTTACAGAACTGTTTCAGTCCTACGCAGTCAAGATTGAAATTCTGTCCTGTTTCAGTTACACGATAACTTACATTATATGTTCCGTCGCCTTTTTCTTCGCAGTCCATAATATGCACAAGAGTTCCTGCCTGAGCCTGACCGCTCATGGATTTTGTTACAACATATTTTCTGTCGATAGCTTCGTCCATGCTGTATATATATAATGCCATAAAAACCCTCCTTTCACATTATTTTTTTATGTTCACTTTCTTCTTGTGCTGAAAATAGCTTTTGCGATTTTTTTCTTCTTCTTAGCCTGCTTTAACAAATCCTCCTTTGACATTGTGGGAGGAGCAGGCTTTGCAGGAGCTGTTTCTTTTGCAGTAACTTCATCATGATTTCCTGCAATGGTTGCTATTGTTTCTACACTTTTTTCATTAACAGGTGCTTCATAAAACGGATTTGTCACATCAATGTCAAAACCTGTTGAAAAATCAGCAGGAGCTCCAAGTTCAGACTTTTTATTCTGTGATTCAGAATTATTTCCATTATCAGAAACAAGTCCCATTTTCTCAAAAGCATTTTTTCCTGCTTTACTGGATTCAACGTCCTGACCGTCAAAACCTTCAAAAAATTCTTCAGCTTTATTCATATCCGATTCTCCTAACAATTCATAAGCTTTTACGGATTCATTTTTTGAAACAAAAATCTCACATTTGCTGTTTTCATCATTAACCTGAATAACAAGTTCTGCACTAAGCTTATCGGGCGGTACTACTCTAAAATCAGACAGCGAAATTGTAATCATCTGACGGGCTTTTGTCTGACCTGCACTGAACATTGCATTTACCGCAATAATTTCTGCCGGAACAGTTGTAACAGAGCCATTGCATAAAGAAATACCTGTAATGCCTGCAAAAACATCATGACTGCTTGTAAGAACAGCACAAAGTGATGTATTTTCTATTGATATACAGTCTGATTTCTGCTTAACAAAAGCCTCTGCATATTCCTTGACTATATTATAAAACATATTTGTAGACATAAATAATCACCGGTTTCTTACTTCAATTTAGCTTTCTTATCAGCGTGTTTCTGTTTGTTTTCTTCTATCTTCTGTTTTATAAGTTCGATTTTTGGAATGATAAGTTCCCTGTTGAAAACACACGAAAGAGAAATATCGTCTTGTGTACCGTAATGTGTACGCTTTGTAATATTCTTCATAACAGCAGTCTCAAAGTCATCACCCTCTGCAAGCTGGCTTGTGATGATTGTATGGTAAGCAAGAAAATCATCATCACTTCCGAAAGACGTGTAAAGACCGTCTGTTGAAACATACAATGCAAGAGCCTGCTTATTTTCAATATAAAAGCTGTCAAACATTTTTGAGGCGTTTGCGTTGCATATTGATGATGTAATATTTGCAGGGTTAGACTCCTCATAATCTATAAGAATTTCTGTTGAACCGTCATCAAATACACCAACAAGACTGCCATCACCAACCTGAAAGCCGAATGAAAAACCTTTACACGCAACAACTACAATAAGAGTTGTTCCATAATACGACTCAACCGGAATTTTTGCAAATTCTTCCTGCGTAAATTCCTTTTTCTCATCTGCTGTAACAGGATTGTTTCTGAAATGCTCCTTAACAGCAATATTCCATCTTAAAATAACCTGTTTCTGAATATGTCTTATAATCATATCATGATTTACAGGGAAATTTTTTTCAAATTCCTCAACATTCTCATAATATTTTGCAATAGTTTTCAAAGCACTTTCAACAGCAAGCTTTGAGCCTATATTACTTCTGAAATGCTTTTTGCTTCCGTGACCATCGGCAACAACTGCTACAGCATAGTCCGCACAAGCATAGTGTGCGGAGCTATCCTGACAGACAATGCCTTTTGCATCATGACTTGCACCCCTGACGGAGTTACTGAATCCACTGAACATATCTACATACTTCCTTTCAACACTATTTTTTCAGTTATTACCAGCCTGTATCGAAAGAAACAGCATTGTTTGCATCATCTTGTGCAACAAGTTCCTGAATCTGCTGACCAAGAAGTTTCTGTTTTGCTGCAAATACATCTTCTTCACTAAGTTCCTTGTTTGATTCGTCAGAAAGAGTCATACTCTTGCTTCCAATCTGAGATGCTGTTACAGCTACAATTTTAATCATCTGTGCAAGCTGTCCGCCTGTATATGCGTGTACAACAGTATCAGGTGAACCTGTAAACTCTGCCAGCATTTCATCTTTAGCCTCATCACCGATACCAAGAGCAGCTTTAAGTCCGAACTTATACCAGCTGTTTGCCTTTAATATGCCAAGACCTTTTTTATAGTCGTCGGACGGATAGCCGTCTGTCATAAGGAATATAACAGGAGCAAACGAAAGTGACGGAGAATTTAAAAAGCTGTTTCGTGACATTCTTGAGGAAAGTTCCTCAAATGCCGCACCCATACTTGTAACACCAGAAGCATTAAGACGGGTCCACTGAAATTCCTCGATAGAAACAGGTGCAGAATACATCCATTTTACATCTGTTGAAAAAGTAAGAACTGCTATTTTAACATCTGTATCAGCTTCGCCGACACGTCTTATTTCAGGGATAAGCTCCTCCATAACTGTATTAAGCTCACCCATTTTCTTTCCTCTCATACTTGCTGATGTATCAATCATAAAGAATATGACAAGGCTTTTTTTGGAAACGCTTGTTGCACCAAGAGGGTCATCATCATCAAAATCCAGTAAGCTGTCTGGTGTAGTATTTTCTTTTATATTGCTCATTTCTCACACAACTCCAATCAATAAATTATATTTTTGCAGTAACTTCACCAAAATCAATTTCAAGTTCTTTCCATATAGGACAGCCTTGGCCGGGCGCTACTTCATGGTAGGTAGCGTCGGGCTTCTTTGCTGTCCATGATTTTTCGGATG
>CAMWKY010000188.1 GCA_947174965.1 uncultured Ruminococcus sp.
CTATAGATTATAGTCGGATAAATTAACACTGTCGATTTATACCGATACTAAATTTAAAAACAATTTCAACAACGGAGGGTTATATCATGGAAATTTTGAAAGTATCATCAAACTCAAAGCCTAATTCAGTTGCAGGTGCAATCGCAGGAGTTATAAGAGAACAGAAAGCAGTTGAAGTTCAGGCAGTCGGCGCAGGTGCAGCAAATCAGGCTGTCAAGGCAATAGCTATCGCAAGAGGCTATCTCGCTCCTATTGGCATAGACCTTGTATGTATTCCTGCTTTCGCTAATATTGAAATTGATGGCGAAGAAAGAACCGCTATGAAATTAATCTGCGAACAGAGATAATTCACGAGTTCAAGAAAGCGGACACTTGCTGTCCGCTTTTTCTTTTTAAGGAGTAACATATGAATATTGAAATAAACCGTATTAATTCAAACATTGAACATAACACAAAAGAATATATAAAATCGGTAAATGAAGCATACATCTATCAGCTTAAAAAAATTGCTGATAATATTGCAGAAACAAAGGAAACAAAACCTGTTATATTACTTTCAGGACCTTCAGGCTCTGGAAAAACAACTACCGCACTTATGCTTGCTGATATTCTTGGCAGACTTGGCTGTCCGACACATACGCTCTCTATGGACAATTATTTCAAGTCGCTTACAGATGACGAACGTAAACTGTCTGTACTTGGAAAACTTGACCTTGAATCACCTGACAGAGTAGACAAGGAGTTACTGAATGAGCAGATTGAATCAATCAGCAAATGCCGTGAAGTTGAAATTCCGCTGTATAATTTTGCCGACTCAAAGCGTGACGGAATCAAGATGAGATTTCAGCGTAAAGAGGGCGAACTTGTAATATTTGAGGGCATACACGCTCTCAATCCTGCTGTTATAACGTTCAGTGAAGAAAAACTGAATAATATTTATGTAAGTGTGCGCACACGTATAACCTGCGGAAATATTATCCTGCACCCCTCTAAAATCCGTCTCATGCGCAGAATGATAAGGGACAGGAACTTCCGCAAGCGTTCTCTGCGTGAGACAATGAATATGTTCCACAGCGTAGAATCAGGTGAGAACAAGTACATTATGCCATACAAGCACCGTTCCGACTATGATATTGATACATTTATGGCATATGAAATGAACGTGTACCGTGATGAACTTTTGTCAGAACTGCTTGAAATGAGTGACGTTCCCGAACTTGCGGACGTTACAGAAGTACTTGAAAATCTTGATTCACTTGATAGAAACTATATCACTTCCGATTCGCTTATATGTGAGTTTATCGGCGGTGGAATGTTCGAATACTGATTTATTGATATAGGGGATTATTAAAATGGGAGATATTGACTACATTCAGCCGAATCAGATTGGCTACACGGAAATTTCTCAGGAAGAACGTAAAATTATTCTTAAAGCTGAAAGAGATGATATAAGCAAGCTTTTTGCTGTCCTGATTGCTATTGTTATCATTGGCATTGGTATAATCATGATAAAAATAGAAATGGAAACAGTCTTAGAAGTCGGCGAAACGGCACTGACATTCATTGCAACTGGATTATCATGGCTTAGTGTGTTGCTTACTAAAACGAAAATCAAGTTTACTGCTTCTGCTCACGGAACAATAGTACAGAAAGATGTTATAAAACAAAAAGTCATTGCAGGAAGAAACTACAGATACAGAAAATATTTTCCCGAAACTCCGCACACTGACAAACCGACTGTCGAACAGGAGTTCTATTATCTCACTCTGAAACTTGCAGACGGCAGATATGTGCGCTACGTAAACTGTCTGCGTGAGGACTTTATTTCCGTTTCGGAGGGTGACAAAGTGCTTGCCGTGTGCTATGGATTTAATGAGATAAAGGGGTATGTTATATAATGGGAGATATTGACTACATTCAGCCTAATCAGATTGGCTGTACGAAACTTTCCAAAAAAGAAAGGAAAATTATTGTAAAATCTGAAAAAAAGTATGTAAAAACACTTATTTTCATTGTCTTTTTATTTATTGACCTTATATTCTGTATATGTCTGGGAATTTATTCTATATTTTTTCTGCATTACTATACTATAGAAATTTTTCCGCCTATAGCTATGCTGTCTCTTATAATATGGGTAAATATAAGTTCTATTGATAATGTAAAATACACTGCCTCCGCTCATGGTACAATAGTACAGAAAGATGTTATAAAACAAAAAGTCATTGCAGGAAGAAACTACAGATACAGAAAATATTTTCCCGAAACTCCGCACACTGACAAACCGACTGTCGAACAGGAGTTCTATTATCTCACTCTGAAACTTGCAGACGGCAGATATGTGCGCTACGTAAACTGTCTGCGTGAGGATTTTATTTCTGTTTCGGAGGGTGACAAAGTGCTTGCCGTGTGCTATGGTTTCAATGAGATAAAGGGGTATGTTATATAATGGGGACTATTGAATATGTTCAGCCAAACAAAATCGGTTATATTGAACTTTCCAAAGAGGAGAAAAAAATCATAAAGAAAACCATGAAACACTCCGTCAATCCTGATATTTTAACAATATTATTTTTCAGCAGAAGCAGTTTTAGACGTGGTTTGCCATTGTCAATACTTTTCCCTATTTTTCTGGCAGTAACTGTAAATAAAATTGACCGTATTGAGTGGATTGTGCTTTTCGTGATATATTGTGCCTATATTTTATGTATGGTTATGCTGTATATTCAACCGAAAAAAGTCGAATATACGGCATCTGCCTATGGTACAGTAGTAAAAAAAGAAATTGTACCTCAAAAAGTCATCAAGGGAATAAAATACACCTACAAAAAATTTTCTAATGATACTCCTGTAACGAGCAAGCCAGTAACAGAACAGGATTTCTACTATCTTACTCTAAAACTTGCAGACGACAGATATGTGTGCCACGTAAACTGTCTGCGTGAGGACTTCATTTCAGTTTCGGAGGGTGATAAAGTGCTTGCCGTGTGCTATGGATTCAATGAGATAAAAGGGTATTTAATATAATCAACAATTATCAGGAAGATTTTTTGAAATTTTCCTGATTTTTTTGTAACGAAACGGATTTTAAAGTGACTAACTTACAGAAAGGCGGTGAGAGAATGGCTGATGATATAAAAGCATACTATGAAGAACATGGCAGAAAAGTATATCTTTATCTGATGAGCTTATGCAGTGATACTGATATTGCCGAAGAACTTACGCAGGAAACTTTCTATCAGGCTATACGTTCATTGTCAAAATATCGTGGTGACTGCTCGGTTTATACATGGCTGTGTGGTATTGCAAAAAATCTTTGGTTTCGTGAACTCAATCGACGAAAAAGAAATCCCATTGCTGAACCCGATTATTCAGAAACTGATTTATCTCCTCCGCCTGACAGAATTGCTGAATCAAATGACGGTAAAATGTTTTTACTTAAACAGATTCATGCTCTGCCAGAAACTGAAAAAGAAATAGTCCTGCTTCGTGCAACAGGTGAACTTTCATTCAGGGAAATCGGTGAAATATTCGGCAAATCTGAAAACTGGGCAAGAGTTACTTTTTACCGTGCCAAACAAAAACTGAAAAAGGAGTGATTATAATGAAGTGTAGTATTATCCGTGATTTGCTCCCGCTTTACTGCGATAATCTCACATCTGCGGACAGCAATGAGGAAATCGAAAATCATCTGCGTAACTGTACAGAATGTACTGAAATCTATGAGAATATGTCAAAGGAGGAAATTACCATGACTGAACAAGATAAAAATATCAAGCCATTGAAAAAAGTGAAAAAGCACTTTTTAATCAGACTTATATGCGGTATTCTTGGAACTGCTGTTGTACTTTTCGGAGTATTTATGTTTGTTTTCTGGGGAGTTATTCCAATAAGTTCTGATAAGCTTTCATGGACATTTGAGGGAAGTTCAATGGAAGGTGCTGATGGTGAAATGGACGACAACGGAAATTTTATCGAAAAGAGAAGATATACCACAAAATTTATTGATATAGTATTTACAGGCGACTGCTCATGTACAAGGGAGAAATATGATTCTGAATATATTTATAACGATGACAGAAGTATTACTGCACATCATCATATAACCATATATCCCGTTATAAAAATTCCGTTCGACGACAGAGGTGAAAATCCGAATCAGTTCAGCTGGGGAATCAGCAAATATAATGATAATGATACCATAACAATCCACTGCCGTGACAAAGATATGACATTCTATATCAAAGACCTTGTTGAAGAAAGCGGTCTTACTTTAGAATAACAAAAAAGGGGCTTAAAAAGTCCCTTTTTTTATTTACTGAACATTTTCTTGAAATTAATTCTGTCAAGCAGAAGTGCAACAGCAACAAATAATACAGCACTTGCACCAATCTGTACACAATATGCAGGAGTCTGAACAAATGCAGCAGTTATTGCAGTCCATGAGATACCGCCTGCCATAACAGTACCCTCATACAAGCTGTAGCCGACAATACATACAATCCCCGACGGAATAATTGCAAGAATATTTCTCAATGTAAGAATTTTTTCGCTTTTATTTGAGAAGAACAAAGCAGTTATTGCCTTGATTATTACAGTTGCGGGAATCCATACGGGAAAACCTGATAAGCCGTCAGCAAGTGTGCCACCGACTGCACCTGCAAGCATTGCATAGGGTGTAGGCAGAATACAAGATGCAAGATATATAAGTCCGTCGCCTGCATGGGTATATCCTGCACCAGTCGGAACGTGTATATATGCTGTAAAAACATAGATAAGTGCGGAGAAAAGACCTGTTGTTGTAATCAGACGCATTTTAGCCATTGAAACTGATTTTGTACCCATTGAAACCACTCCTATTGAAATTCCTACTATAATAATAGGTTATTGTTATTATATCAT
>CAMWKY010000189.1 GCA_947174965.1 uncultured Ruminococcus sp.
ACTTTTCTTGAAAATTATGATATAATACAAATATTGCAATAAATATATTACTATAAGGAGTGAAAAAATGCGTTTTGATGATATGTGTACTATTGCAAGGATTACTTCCTCACAAAAGACAAGTTTAAATATTCCATTGAATTATAATGATACTATATGCGTCGTCTGCACGAGCAGTGGAAAAATTATTACCGGAGTAAGTCAGCTGAAATATATGAATAATATTCCCATGTCTGTCCATGCCGAAATTGACGTGTATAACAATCTTATCAGCGACAGTGACAATGCTGTTTCTGAAATATCATTATTTAATGCCGTGAATTTTCAGCCTGTTATCCCTTGCAATGAATGTATTTCAAAAATAATAAGCCTGAACCCTAACAGTTCAAATGCCATGCTTATTCTGCCCGACCGTTCTATCCCTGTTTTGCAGATAAATGCTTTTCTGCAAAGTCAAAACAGTATAGCCAATCAGTTTAAAGGAGCTTCCTCTGTAAATAATTCCGACAGTTATCAATATCTGCAAAACCGCTTAAATGAATTTCTTGTTGACGATGATGAGGAAGATGAGGAGAATGAGAAATCAAAAGAAAAAGGTCGTAAAAAAGGTCTATTTAATTTTTTCAAAGGAAAGAGTGACAAATAATGGATAAAAAGACACGTCGAATTATATCAACTCTTGCTGTTGTTGCTGTTATTATATTACTGACTGTTTTCATGGTAATCAGAACATCAGACAAAACAAGAGAAAATGCTATAAGCCACATGAAATCAATAGCGCAGGAACAGTCTGTTATGATAAAAAACTATGTTGACAATGCAGAACAGACACTCAATGCTTTCAGAACGGCTTCGGAAGTTGAAAATGTATTGAAAAATCCTGATAATGTTGGAATATCAGCTTCTGCACAAAAATATACTGAAGATTTCTCTGCAACAGTTTCCGACCCTGAAGGTATATGGATTGGCGACTGGAAAACTCACGTTCTTACTCATACAAACAGCGGAGTTGTGGGTATTACAACACGTACAGACCCCGACAGCCTAAAACAATTGCAGGATTCCATGCTAAACGCTCCTGATAATCTTTACAATGCAGGTATTATCATCTCCCCTGCTTCGGGAAAACAGATTCTGTCAATGTACAAAGCTGTTATAATAGACGGAAATCCCGAAGGACTTGTCGGATTCGGTATATTTACAGAAAATCTTGCATCTGCTCTGAATACAATGGAATTTAATACAGCCGGAACAACTTTTTCAATGGTAAATGTCAAGGACAAAAAATACATATTCTGCGATAATCCTGAAATGGTCGGCGAAGAAACAACAGATGCTGATATTATTGACATATGCAATCAGTATGCTGATACATCTGAAAGCATTACAGGAAGCTTTGAAGGCAAAAAGGATATAAGCTTCTATTCATATATGGGTGATACAGGCTGGCTTCTTGTTGTAACTTCTCCGTCAAGCGAAGTTTTTGAGTTTTCAAGAAGCATAAATATCAACATCATCTCATTCTGTACCGTATGTATCATACTTATGATTATATTCAATGTTATAAGTATCAAACAGGAGCAAACTTTACAGAAACTTGAAGCATCAAAGAAAAAACAGGCTTCTATTACAAAGAATCTTCATCTTGCAACTCTCAAAGATATTCTTACAGATGTAAACAACAGAATCAGTTTTATCAATGATTTCAGCAAGGACAAAGACGGAAATCCGAAAGTTGCAGACTGCCCCGAAACTCCTTACTGCTTTGCAATGTTCAATATATCGAAATTCAGTCAGGTTAATATAACATATGGTCACGACATAGGCGACATGGTGCTTGCAACAACTGCCGATATTCTTAAAAAGCATTTTGATGCAGAGAGTATTTACAGAACAGGTTCAGACGAATTTGTTGTAGCCGTTCAGAGTCCGAATATGAACACAAGCGGTTTTCAGTTGCAGGTAAATCATGCACTTGCTGAACTTCAAAGCCCACGAGAAATAGGCAATATCAGACTTACTCTTTTCTATTCTTCAGCTATTGTTAAAAAAGGTGTTTCAATCAGTCCTGCTGTTCTTATCACGCTCAAAGACCTTATAAACAAGAACGGTTCAGCAATAAATAATTCTGCAACTTTCCTTGATATGGACTTTGCATAATACAAAAAAATCAAATGCACTCCCGATTAAGAGAGTGCATTTTTTTCACGATTCAAACTGACTGTTGAATAAATCAGCATAGTAACCGCCTTTTTTCATAAGCGCATCATGATTTCCCTTTTCAATAATATTTCCGTTTTCCATTACAAGTATTATATCAGAGTTTTTGATTGTGGATAATCTATGCGCAATAATAAAACTTGTCTTGCCCTGCATAAGCTTGACAAATGCTCTCTGTATGCGGTGTTCCGTGCGTAAATCTATTGAACTTGTCGCCTCATCAAGAATAAGCATAGGCGGATTCATGAGCATTATTCTTGCAATGCAGATAAGCTGTTTCTGCCCTTGAGAAAGTCCACTGTTTTCCGAAATAATCGTATCATATCCATCAGGCAGACGCTTTATAAATCCATGAGCATGAACAGCTTTTGATGCCTCAATAATCTGTTCTCTTGTTGCATTCGGCATACCATAGCTTATATTTTCTGCAACTGTACCCGTAAAAATCCATGTTTCCTGCAATACCATACCAAAATTTTTTCTAAGACTATCTCTTGTTATATCATTTATATTACAGCCCGATATTTTTATCCTGCCACCGTCAATATCATAAAACCGCAGTAACAGATTTATTATAGTTGATTTTCCACACCCTGTTTTGCCTACTATAGCAACACGCTGACCCGACTGCACATTAAGACTGAAATTCTGTATGAGTTCCGTATCGGGATTATATGAAAAGCTGACGTTCTCAAATCGCAGACTGCCGTCACAATCGGTCAGATTTATCTTGTCTGAATCGTTGCTTATTTCTTTTTCGTCAAGCACGTTGAAAACTCTCTGCGCAGATGCAACAGCGTTCTGCAATTCCGCAAAAACACCCGATATTTCATTGAACGGCTTTGTATACTGATTTGAGTATGCAAGAAAACTTGAAAGATTTCCGACAGTCATCTGTCCTATAAATGCAAATTTGCCAATAGCTCCCATAGCACCCATAAGTCCGACCGCCGCATAAATAAGACCATTTACAAAGCGTGTTGTCGGATTTGTCATTGAGCTGTAGAACGTTGCTTTTGAGCCGATTTCACCGTATTTTTTGTTTATTTCATTGAATTTCTGTTCAGCACGTTCATCATATACAAAAGCTTTTACAATCTTCTGATTTCCTGCCATTTCCTCTGCAAAGCTTACCATGTCACCACGTATTTTTGACTGACTCATGTAAGAATCGTGGGTTGCCTTTGTTATTTTTGATGCCACAATAAATGACAGCGGGGTAAGTACCACTACAACAAGTGCTATCTTTACATTAATGAACATCATAAATATAAGAGTACCGATTATTGTAATAATACCACTGAAAAATTGAGTAAAACCCTGTAAAAGACCGTCTGAAATAATCTCAATGTCATTGATTACACGGCTTGTCAGTTCTCCTTTTGTTGACTGGTCAATATATTTAATCGGTACACGCTCCAGCTTTGCGAATACGTCCGCACGCAAATCACGGACGGTAAGAAAAGCAAGTTTGTTTGTGCATAAACTCATCAGCCATTGAAAAAATCCGCTTGCTATTACGATACAAGCAAGAGTGATTGCTGTTTGTTTCAGTTCCTCAAAATCAACATCATTTTCTCCTACACACAAATCAACAGCATCACCGATAAAAACAGGAACTGTAAGCGACAGCGAAACACCGACAGTTGCAAAAATCAGTATCAGAAAAAAGTACAATATATAAGGCTTTGCATAGGAGAAAATTCTTGCAAGAGTTTTAAGCATTTTTTTCGTCCTCCTTTTCGTTCATCTGCGATTTGTATATTTCGCTGTAAACATCACACGACTGCAAAAGTTCATCATGACTGCCGATTCCTACAGCGTTTCCGTCATCCATGACGATTATTCTGTCTGCATCTTTAAGTGATGTGGTACGCTGTGAAATCATTATAACAGTAGTTCCGTGCATATCCTCTTTAAGTGCCTTTCGGAATTTCAGGTCTGTTGCATAGTCCAATGCACTTGTTGAGTCGTCAAGAATTACAATATCAGGATTGCCGACCAAAGCCCTTGCAATTGATATTCGCTGTTTCTGTCCTCCCGACAGATTGCGCCCGCCCTGCTCAATGTGCGTATCAAGCATTTTCGGCATCTTCTCAACAAACTCCCATGCCTGCGCAGTTTTAAGTGCGGAGATAATTTCATCATCTGTTGCATCTGATTTTCTCCACTGCATATTTTCCCTTACAGTTCCCGAAAAAAGTACAGCTTTCTGCGGTACATACCCGATACGCCTGCGGAGTTCGTCTGCATCATAATCTGCAACATTTTTTCCGAAAACTTTTACTTCACCTGAATCAGCACGGTAAAAACACGGTATAAGCGAAGCTGTTGTTGACTTGCCACTTCCCGTACCGCCGATAATACCCAGCATTTCACCGTATTTCAAAGTAAACGACAGATTATTTACAGAGTTCTCCCCTGCCCCGTCATATCTGAAAGAAACATTCGTGAACTCAATAATATTTTCGCCCTGTTTTTGGGGCATTTCCGTTCCGCTTTTTTCTGATTCAAGTTCAAATATTTCACTAACACGATTAGCAGATGCAAAAGCTTTTGTAAATGTTACAATCAGATTTGCAAGTACGACAAGAGCAAGCAGAATCTGCGTCATGTAGTTTGTGA
>CAMWKY010000190.1 GCA_947174965.1 uncultured Ruminococcus sp.
TAATTTTTTCATAAAAACCCTCTTTCTGCAAGAAATGCCATATCAATTACACTGTCCGATTTTGCAGGATTCATAAGTTTTTCGACGTATTTGCCGATTATGTCGTTTTCAAGATTAACAACATCACCGATTTTTTTTGTTGACAAAACAGTCTGTTCTGCCGTGTGCGGAATTATCGACACGCTGAAATTATTATCGCTCACTTTTGCAACAGTAAGGCTTATACCGTCTATTGCAATTGACCCCTTTTCAACGATATACCGCATTATTCCTGCATCTGCACCAATGGTATACCATGTTGCAATACCGTCATTTTTTATATCGGTGATTCTGCCTGTACCGTCAATATGTCCCGAAACTATGTGACCGCCGAAACGTCCGTTCGCTGACATTGCACGTTCAAGATTAACAGCACTTCCTGTTCGGAGACTTCCTAAAGACGAACGGCTTAAAGTTTCATTCATAACATCAGCCTGAAATATACTGCCGTCATATCTTGTAACAGTAAGGCAAACACCGTTTACTGCAATGCTGTCGCCTAAATGAACATCAGACAGAATTTTTTTTGCCTGAATACGTATAAAAGAGTTGTTTCCGTTTCGGCAGACTTCCTTTATAGTTCCGACTTCCTCAATTATTCCCGTGAACATTTTTCACCCTGCTTTCAATTAAAATATCGTCGCCAATGTGCTTTACTTTTGTATCAGTCAGCATAAAAGCATCAGACGGTGCAGGAACTCCCCTGCCTGAAACAGCCGACTTTGCACCTGCTCCACCAAAGATTTTCGGCGCAATATAAGCCTGAACTTTGTTTACAAGTCCTACATTCAGCATTGCCCAGTTGAGTTCTCCTCCGCCCTCAAGTAAAATGCTGTCAACTTTATCTATATCTTTTCTTTTAGTCAATTTAGTTATAAGCTGATTTAAATTAATATGACCATTTATTTCATCTAACTGCATTATATGGCAACCCAGAACATCAAGTGTGGATAGCTGTCTGACATCATGAGAAGCTGTTGCTATTATTGTCGGTACTTCCTTTGCAGTATCAACTATATTGCAGTCAAGGGGAATACGCAGATGAGTGTCACATATAATTCTTATGGGATTGCGACCGTTTTCAAGTCGGCAAGTGAGCATAGGATTATCCGCAAGCACTGTTCCTATTCCGACCATAATAGCTGAATGTCTCAAACGTTCATATTGAACATTCATGCGTGACTGTTCTCCTGTAATCCACTTCGATTCACCAGTATAACAGGCAATTTTGCCGTCCATTGTCATGGCGTATTTCATGGTTACAAACGGTCTGCCTGTGGTGATGTAGTGAAAAAAAATTTCATTCAGTTCATCACATTCATCTTTTAAAATACCCTCTGTAACTTCTATACCGTGTTCACGCAGAATTTTTACTCCTTTACCTGCAACAAGCGGATTCGGGTCTGATGAGCCAATATATACATGACCGATTTTATGCTGTATTACCGCATCTGTACAAGGTGGAGTTTTTCCGTGATGACAGCACGGCTCAAGCGTTACATACATATCAGCACCAGTGCAGTCAATTCCTCTGCTGTCGCAGTCCGCAAATGCTTCACGTTCAGCATGGAGACAGCCATATTTTTTGTGAAATCCACGACCAATAATTTCACCATTTTTTACAATTACTGCTCCAACCATAGGATTAGGATTGACAAATCCCATACCATTTTTTGCAAGTCCGACAGCTTCTTTCATATATTTTTCGTGCATATTATACACCTCACAAAAAAATAAAAACCCTGTAACAACAGGGCATAGCAAACAACATCTTCTCTCGTCCGGACTTTAACCGTCGGCTTCGGAATCTCACCGAATCAGCACAAAGGCTCACAGGCTTTAACTGTCGGTAGGGAGTTACACCCTGCCCCGAAGATTATCTGTACTAATTATATCACAAAGTATTCTGTATGTCAATACATAAAGAAAATTTTTCCGAAAAAACGCTTTCAGCCCGTTAAATGAGCCAAAAGCGTTTTTTTGTTATACTCCACAATCCTCATAATCTTTCCAGCGTTCAAAATAAGCCTTATTGCTCCAGCTTTTGTAAAGAATGTACAAAATAGATGCACAGGCAATAAATACGGCTGTAATTATCGGAATAAACATACCAAGAACTTTTTTAGGGTTTATCTCATTTTTTTCGTAATCCATTGAATCCACCTCATTATAATTCATTTCGTTTAAAATAAAGGCTCACTGATTCCACGCCCGACAAGCCGAAAACTACAGCTATTGTACATATAATTGAAATGGCATACAATATAACTGTAAGTCCCATACTTCCTTCATGTTGCGGAATCATTACAGCACCCGGAAAAACCTGTACAATTGCTGAAACAACATACACAAGTGATGCTATCGACTTGAAAAAGCCTATACCTGAAACAATTGCAAGACCTGACGCACCCATTGCAAGAGTGATATACAGTGCAGAATCCTTTATTATTCCTGCAATGCCGTCAATACCGTCTTTGTAGTCAAGTCCAAGAGCGCCACTGTAAAGAAGATAAAATGCAGCTGCTCCGATAATTCCGATAACCGCAAGCATTATAACCCACTTGAATCCCTGCTGTGCAAGTTCACGCTGACGCTCTTTTTTCAGTTCAAGCATCATACGCAGGCTTTCTTTTGAGTCTTTCTGGTCTGAAACAAGTTGAGAAGATACAGCCTTTTTTGCACCCTCACGCTTTGCTCTTTCAAGGTCTTCATCAACAAATTTCGGCTTGTATACAGGTGTTTCAGGCGCATCATCAAGAACAGGTGCAGAAACCGGAGCTTGTACCTGCGGTTCTTCTTTCTTTTCAGGTTTCGGCGGAGGTGTATAATTATCCTCGTCAAGAATTGGTGCAGACACTTCAACAGGAGGCTCTGGCGGAGCTTCAACTCCAAGCTGTTTACGCATACTGTCAAGTACTCTCTGTTTGTTTTTATCAGGAAGCCCGTTATAAGTTTCAAGCTGTGTCGGAGTGAATTTTGCAATTATCTCCTCATCTGTCATTATTTTTACTTCAGGCTTTTTTGTCTGATGCGACTGATACGGTGCATTATCGTCATCAAGAACAGGTGCAGAAACGCCAGTCGGCGCACCTTTTTTTGCTGTCGGTGGTGGTGTATAGTAATCCATGTCATCAAGAACAGGTGCAGAAACACCAGTCGGCGCACCTTTTTTTGCTGTCGGCGGTGGTGTATAGTAGTCCATGTCATCAAGAACAGGTGCAGAAACATCTGTAGGGGCTGACTTTTTCGGTGACGGTGCAGTATAATCAATATCATCAAGTGATGCACCAAAATTATTTTCGTCCATTGTTTCTCCTTTCTGCTAAAAAATTTTATTCAGCCTAAAGCAGATATAATAAGTATCTGCTTTAAGCGTAATTTCTTATAAACTTGAATTATCTTTCGAGAATCTGTGAACGGTCAGGACCTATGCCAACCATACTTACATGACAGCCAACAAGCTCTTCAAGACGTGTGATATATTTCTTGCAGTTTTCAGGAAGTTCATCAAAGCTTGTGCATTTTGAAATATCCTCTGTAAAGCCCTCAAACTCCTCATAAACAGGAGTACAGCCGTCTAATTCCTCTAAAACAGGAGGGAAATTCTCTGTAACAGTTCCGTCAGGCTTTTTATATGCAACACAGATTTTAAGTGTATCAAGATTTGCAAGTGTATCGAGCTTATTTATTGCAAGACTGTCAAGACCATTCACTCTTACTGAATGACGTACAATAACAGCATCAAACCAGCCTGTACGGCGTGGACGACCTGTAGTTGTGCCGAACTCTCCGCCTGTTTCACGGATTTTTTTGCCTATTTCGTCATCAAGTTCTGTCGGGAATGGACCTTTACCAACTCTTGTTGTATAAGCCTTTGCAACACCAATGATATTTGTAATAACCTTTGGTCCTACACCTGTTCCGACACATACACCTGCTGAAAGCGGGTGAGATGATGTAACATATGGGTATGTACCGAAGTCAATATCAAGAAGTGTAGCCTGCGCACCCTCAAACATGATAGTTTTTCCTGCTTTTTCAGCATCAAAAGTAAGTACTGAAACATCGTCAACATACGGAGCAAGTCTCTTGCCATACTCAATATATTCAGCAGTTACTTTGTCAAGGTCATAGGCTTCACCATTATAGACTTCTGTTATGATTTTGTTTTTGAGTTTGCCTGTTGACTGAATCTTTTCAGCAAGTACATCAGGGTGTACAAGGTCGTACATTCTTATACCGCATCTCTCATACTTATCCATATATGTAGGACCTATACCACGTTTTGTAGTTCCGATGTCCTTACCGCCTCTGAATGTCTCTGAAAGACCGTCAAGAGTGATGTGCCACGGCATAACAACGTGCGCTCTCGGGTCGATTTTGAGATTAACTGTTGAAATTCCTCTTGATTCAAGGCTGTCAAGTTCACCGATAAAGTCTTTCGGGTCAAGAACAACACCTGCTCCGATAAGGCAGAGAGTATCTTTGTAAAGAATACCCGACGGAATAAGGTGGAGTTTATAAACTTCTCCGTTATTTACTACAGTATGACCTGCATTGTTACCGCCTTGTGAACGGACTACAACATCAGCACGGGAAGAAATAATATCAATTATCTTTCCTTTTCCTTCGTCTCCCCATTGTGTTCCGACAACAATATTTGCTGGCATTATAAATTCCTCATTTCATAATAATTTTGTGCAAAAACACACTTACATCTTATTATATCATAGTCTTATTGATTTTGCAAGTCCTTTGAAAAAATTTCGTATAAAAATATTGACTTTATA
>CAMWKY010000191.1 GCA_947174965.1 uncultured Ruminococcus sp.
GTTTTGTACTGCATACCTTTGGATTACTCCTGTTTTAGATACAATTTTAATTTAAGAATGGAGTTCATGCAAATGGAAAAAAGAGGAATCAGCAAATTAGACTTGAAAAGACGCAACAGAATGCAGATATTAAAGACAATAAGGGAATATGGTCCAATTTCAAGAGTTGATGTTGCAAGTACACTTGAAATTACAAGAGCTGCTGTTACTATTATTACAAATGAAATGATTGAAGAAGGTGTTCTTATTGAAATAGGTGAAGCACCTGTCAATGCAGAAAAACTTCAGAAGGGCAGAAGAAAAATTCTTATTGACATAAATGTAAACAGCCGTTTTGCTCTTGGTGCAACTGTTGACGAAAAAGAGGTAAGTGTCGGTCTTACAAATCTCAATTCAGAAATACTTGATAAATCAAGCATGGTTATTGATGACAGAACAACAAGCAAAGATATTATTAATTACATAATCAAGGCAAGCAACACTATGATTGAAAACAGTGCATTGACAAAAGACAAGATTCTTGGACTTGGTGTCGGTGTAGTTCCGTCTATGTGGGGCAAACTTAAAATATTCTATAAAGACGGTGTGCTTGATTTCAACAGCTTTATTGAAAAGCTTTCAGATGGACTTGATGTTAATATTCAGTGCGGAAATGCTGTTGGTCTTATGGCTCTTGCAAATAATGACTTCAAAACACAAAACGGCTATCAGACAAACACCGCATTTATCCATAATGGAAATCAGGTTAATCTTGCTATTATCAATAAAAATGAACTTTCAAGCGACTATATTTCATATACTTCAATGATTGAAAAGTATATTGTAAGTCCTGACGGAAAGGAACTTGACGGTTATCCTAATGGCTCTGTCAAGGCAGAACTTTCAAGACCTGCTATGCTTTCTGCTTTCTGCAATATATGTTCAGGTGAAAAAACACCTATTCTCTGGGATATTATAAAAGGTGACAAGAAGAATATCAATGTTGACAATGTTTTTATGGCTCTTATGAGAGGTGAAGAACCTGTCAAGAATCTTGTGGACAGTATTATTGCAAAGTATGCAGTTCTTATCAATAATATTGCTGTAAGTCACTTTGCGAAAAAAATCGTACTCCACAATTTCAAACTCAACGAAAAACAATTCGACTATGTAAAGCGTGAAATGATTCGTCTGATAAGCGAAGAAATCGTTGATAAGGTTGTATTGAGCAAAATTGAGGGCAGGAGCAATTTTCTTGGCGGTTGTGCATTGATTATTCAGAACGGTTTCTATAATAAGGGCGGTTTACAGTAAAAAATCAAAACTGCTGTATCTTTTTATAGTACAGCAATGAATATGTCACAAAACATGAAAGAGGTACTGAAATGGAAAAAGCAAAAAAAGGAATTATCTATCTTATGGAAACTGTTGTTCCTGGATTAATCAAAATTGGTAAAACACATTCTGATAACTTTGAGCAGCGTATGTACAATTTAGAAAGAAATGGTTATAATAATGTTTCTGGATTAAAAAGGCGTTTTGCAATTGAAGTGGAAGAATATGATGCAAAGGAGATATTGCTTCATAACTTATTTGATAAAAATCGTTTACAAAATTCAGAGCTGTTTGCAATTGATATAGATTTAATGATTCAGTTGCTTTCATCATTTGAAGGAAAGCAAATTTATCCAAAAGACGAAACAAAGGAAGAAGTATTTGCTGATGCAACTAAACAAGCACTTGCTAATGCAGATGAAAATATACAAGCAAGTGTCGCTCGTGCTCTTATTCCAGAAGATACTTACTATTTGAAACAAAACAAAAAAGATGTTGGATTAATAACTGCAAAAATGCGAGTTGAAAATGGACACTTTATTGTTCTGAAAGGTTCTAAATGTGCACCTGTTTCAACAGACTCTAAAGTTCCAGAAGCACGACGTGAAGCAGTGATTAGTAATGGTGTATTAATGGAGGACGTTGAATGCACTTCTCCATCTATTGCTGGATGGATACCACTTGGAATGTCAAATAATGGTTGGCTAGTATGGAAAACATCATCAGGAGAACCCATAGACATTTTCAGACAAAGTTCTACACAATAAAAAATCTACTCTTCATTTAATAATGATGAGAAGATGAATACAAAAGTACAAGAATTTTGGTAAGAACCTCACTTTACACAAAATTATTTATATGTTAAGTACTATGTCTGTTGAAAATTGAGTTTTTTCTATAGACTGACTGCTGTATCTTTTTACGATACAGCAGTTCAAATTGAATAGAAAGTGATTAATATGACTTTATTTGAAGAATGTATAGCTGTTTTATCAGAATACAGCATCATAGAAGATAAGAAACTGGAAAAACAAATTCTTTCTAATCTACATCTTACATTTTATGGAAAAGTAGATTTTTCAATGTATTCTGATTCTCATGAAGTCAGTCTGAATGAAATACGCTTGCTGTCTGGTGATTATTATGTAATATGGAGTGATTGTACAATTCCAATAATCAAGTGTAATATTATTGATATTTTAAATAATATTGATGATGTATTAGCAGTTTCGTTTGATACCTGGCTTATATCAGTTGATATGAAACAGATAATTGAGTTTTACCATGAAGGTAGTGTAGTACAATTCAGAAATACATAAAAAATGTCGGAGTTTTCACACTCCGACAGCTTTTTTATTTTGTTTTGTTGATTAAATCATCTTCGCTTAGAATTTCTATTCCTAAATCCTGCGCTTTTGTAAGTTTACTGCCTGCATCTTCACCAGCAACAACATAATTTGTCTTTTTTGATACAGACCCCGATACTTTTCCGCCAAAACTTTCAATAAGTTTTTTTGCGTCATCACGTTTCATTGTCGGAAGTGTACCTGTTAAAACAAATGTAAGACCTGCAAATCTGTTATCAACAGATTTTTTCTTGCTGTATTCCATATTTACGCCGACTTGCCTGAGTTTTTCAATAAGTTCACGCATATGAGATTCAGCAAGTGCATTTACAAAATTATCTGCCATAACATCACCAAAACCATCTATTGATGCGACATCTTCTTTAGTTGCCGAAAGCAGATTATCCATAGACTGAAATTTCTCGCACAAAAGTTTTGATGCCTGCTGTCCTATGTTTCTTATGCCAAGTGCGTACACAAGGCGGTCAAGTTCAGCGGATTTTGATTTTTCTATTGCCTGAATAAGATTTTCTGCCGATTTTTCGCCCATTCTGTCAAGCACTGTAATCTGTTCTTTTTTGAGTGAATACAAATCAGCGGGTGACTTGACAAGTTTTCTGTCCACAAGCATTGACATATTGGCATCACCCAGCCCGTCTATATTCATAGCACCTTTTGAGGCATAATGTATCAGATTCTTTAAAAGCTGTGCAGGACATTCAGGGTTTGGACATCTCAAAACGCTTTCGCCGTTCTCACGGATTGACTTTGTACTGCAAACAGGACATTTTTCAGGTAATCTGAACGGCTGTGAGTCATTTTTGTGTGCAACGGAGCGCAGAACTTCAGGAATTATTTCACCTGCCTTGCGTACTACGATTGTATCGCCTACACGAATATCCTTTTCATCAATAAAATCCTGATTGTGCAGAACTGCCCTTGAAACACTTGTGCCAGCAAGGAAAATAGGCTCAAATACTGCAACAGGAGTTATTGCACCTGTTCTGCCCACATTTACTTCAATATCAAGCAAAACAGTTTCTTTTTCCTCCGGCGGATATTTATATGCAACCGCCCATTTCGGAGTTTTGGAAGTTGAACCCATTATATCACGTTGTGCAAGATTATTGACTTTCATCACAACTCCGTCTATATCAAATGCAAAATTTGCTCTGTCATTTCCTATGCGTTCAATTTCCGCTGTAATTTCCTCTGCGGTTGTGCATTTTTTATACGACGGAACAGTTTTGAATCCGACTGATTTAAGATAGTCAAGTGATTCTGTATGTGTAGAAAAGTCTTTGCCGATACATTGCTGAATATTGAAGATAAATATATCAAGCTTGCGTGACGCTGTAATTTTCGGGTCTTTCTGTCGGAGCGCACCCGAAGCGGCATTTCGTGGATTTTTTGCAGGCTGTTCGCCGTTGAGTTCCTGTTGCTCAACAAGTTCAAGAAAACTGTTTTTAGGCATATACACTTCGCCACGCACCTCAAGAAATTCAGGTGCATTTTTTATTTCAAGCGGAATTGAACGTATCGTGCGGAGATTTGCGGTCACATCTTCACCAACAAAGCCGTCTCCTCTTGTTGAACCACGCACAAGCAATCCGTTTTTGTATTCAAGAGATACTGAAAGCCCGTCTATTTTCGGCTCAACTGAAAATTCTGTTGATTCAAGTTCCTCATGGCATTTTGTGATAAAGCTTTCAACCTGCTCCAGTGAAAAAACATCTTGTAAGCTTGCCATTTGTACTGTATGTGTAACTTTTTCAAATTTGCCGTCTGCAATTCCGCCGACTCTCTGAGTAGGTGACGACGGCGAAACAAGTTCAGGAAATTCAGCTTCAAGCTGTTTCAGTTCCTGCATGAGCATATCAAAATCATAGTCGCTTATTTCTGATTCATCAAGTACATAATACTGATATGTGTACTTGTTGATAAGTTCTGAAAGTTCGGCAATGCGCTTTTCTGCTGTTGTCTTTTCCATAAATATTCCTTTCTGCTGAATGCTTTATATTATAAAATGTATTATCTGTAGTAAGTGTACCAACTATCAGATAACTTTTCGTATTCCCAATAATCATCAGCCTTATTTAAGAGGACGTGGTATGTCAATATAGTTACAG
>CAMWKY010000192.1 GCA_947174965.1 uncultured Ruminococcus sp.
TGCGATTTCAGACTGTACACTTTTCAGCGTATAAACTTTTTCATTTTCATCATTCATCTGAATTTCCCTCCACATAAATTTTTTCAAAAAGGTCTGATATTTCAGACGGAAACGCAAGACTTCCGCTGTCATCACCGAACAAACTGCTGTCAAATACAAAATTTCCGGTATAGATTCCTTTCGGATTATCGGGATTAATCGTATTTTTGTTCAGAACAGTAAGGATATTTTCCTGATAAAAAGCATAATCAGGTGCAAGACGTACTGTATCATCATAGTCTGATACTTTTTTACTTCCAATAACTTTTAAATTGGCAGGAGATACAGTATTCATTATTTTGTGACCATTATTTTCTTTGCCGTCTGTACCACATACACCGCCTGAATAACCTGATTTTACGAGCCTTTCATCTTCATATACACCCGTTTTAAAATCCAGTTGATTGGCATAACAGTTGGATATTATGGCATTTTCAGAATTCGTACTACATTCACCGACAATTCCTCCGGCAGATGCTTCTGTAGTAAGAATTATATTTCTTGCAAGACAGCCCTGAATATTTCCGCCATAAAAATCGGGCAGTTCTTTTCCAGTCGGATTGTACATTCTTGAACCTCCGCAACTTCCTGCGATGCCACCTGCATTGAAAATATTTCCTTGTGCTGAAAAATAATAAACTGCTGAATTTATGACATTTGCAGGCTTTCCGGAAATTCCTCCAGCATACAAGAAATAATCATCAAGTGAAGCATATATTCCAAAGTCAGTAACATAACAGTTCTCAATCTGACCACCAAGACCTGTTATCGCACCAACAGCATATTCACCATTCTTTGCGACTTTAACAGGTTCAGAAGTTGTTTTTTCAATGATATTTCCGTCCTCGTCATACTCAACCAAATCGGGCGGTACAACTACAGGAGCAGTTACAACCTGAACGCTTTCGGTCGCATTTTCTTCCTGCGGAATTTCAGCGTATATTGCGGAATGTGATACCGAACAGTGCTGAATTAAAGTTTCGCCAGTTTCATAAGTTTCACCGTTCTCAGTTTGATAACGGTAATTATATACTTCGCAAGCAACAAATCCATAATCTTTAAATTTTTCTGTACTTATAAAAGAATTTTGAATATTAACATTTTTTATGACTGCTCCTGAAACTGTTCCGAACAATGGATTATCAAGATTCTGAATAGCATAACCGTTTCCATCATATTCAAAATACTCAATCTGTGGGTCTGATTTCAGTTCATTGACTGTATCAATCGGAGTGTGCGATGACCACTGAGGAAAAACAATATCCGCTGTCTGTTTGAAATAACCACGTGCTTTTTCTTCACTCATAAGTTCCAGCTGGTCAAAGTAATTTATTAGATACGGGTCATCTTTTGTACCGCTTCCGCCACCATATTTTACAAGCACACGATAAAGTTTTGTATCTTTTGCGAAACTGTATGTACTTCCACCGTAATACTCAATTTTCTTTCCGTCAGGATTTGTAGAAAATCCCCATGTATAGCCTGATACATGAGTGAAAAAGTCGGTTTTGTCAAATTCTGGAAGTGTAATTTGTGCCACACTGTCAATAACTTCTCCTTTAATCTGCAAATCCTCAGTCGGAACAGCAGAATATGAACGGTCAATTGATACTGTTATTTGTTCTGCATCTGCTGAAATTTCGTTTTGTTCTGGAATAATCATACCATCTTCATTTGCTTTATTCGATGCTGAAACTTCTTCTGCCGGAATATTTGAATGTAATTTTCCGAAAGTATTACCAAGTCCGAAAGCAACAACACCTACAACAATAACTCCTCCGACTATTCCGAATGTCAGTACCGGAGATGATTTTTTCTTCTTTTTCCGTCCTGAACTTTTGTCCTTTGCACAATCAATATTAAGTTCAGATTTTCCAATATACTGCACATTTTTACTCTGAATCAGTTCTTCAAAAACTTCGTCCTGTGAACTTGCATATACTTCTGTATCAGTTGAGTAAACCGTATAATCTGCAAGTATCATTTTAGGTCTGTATTTCGCCGTAAAATCCTTGTACTGATTGTTTGCAAGCAAAATTTCCTTTGTCAGTTTAGGCAGTTCAGACTCTGCAAATTTTTCCTTATCCAGAACAATGAAAATTCTCTGTTCCTCATCTTTTCGTGACTGAATATGTACATCACAAAAATAGTTCACTGTAATTCCTCCTTAGCTTTTTTTCGTTCACGGATAATCATTACTGTACAAAATCCACCTGCACCCAATAATACCCAAAGGTCAGTCCAGTAAAACTGCCACTGAAGTTTATCCGCTGTTTCCTCAGTATTTTCTACAGCTTCACTCTGAACTGTTTCAGAAGTTTTTACATCATTTTCTTTACTGAAAAAGGAATTTGAATAAAGAAAAATCACTGCAACAACTGCCATTATTACAAAAACCTTATTTTTTTCAGTGAAGTCCTTTACTTTCTGAACACGTTCTTTATGCTTCATAATTGTTTCCTTTCTATGAAATATTTGGATTATTTTCAAATCCTCTTTCTGTCAGTTCAACCCACTGTTTGCTTATATTATCAAACTCCAGAGCGTTCATGACTGTTTCCTTATCGAAAAATATAAGACCGACTGAATGTAAATCGTGTTTGTATTCGCATATGTATGCTACTGCCTCTGTTTCCTCTGGTACTGTAATCATATAGTCAAAGCTGGCAGAATACCAGCTATACAGGTCATCAGCGTAATCCCAACCGCCATTTGAATAATAACAGGAATCAAAATATACAGATTTCCAGTTATCTATTCTCCACTGAACATTACTGTCCCAGTAGGCACGTTGAGATGCACCATCTTTTATAGTATCGTGATAAGTAATCAAATCAGCAATACCTGTCCACTCATTATAAGCGTTCAAAAAGTGATTTGTTGCTTCCACTGCTTCATCATATGCAGGATTATGCTGCATTTCAACGTGACTTGCACAGTTCTCATCAGGACATTTCTGACCGCTGTAAACATTGTCACTGTAAACTGCACATTTTGCAACAATAGTATCAAAAACTTCCTGATTATAAGAAACCTGATAAATTCCATGTTCACTGTGATTTGTATTATTTTTTTCATTTTCAAGGTAGACATAGGCAATTGCAAGAAATTCACGTTCTGTAAGAGAAATATTCCACTCAGATTTTAAGGCATTTTTACGGTCGTCAATCGAAAAACTTTTTTCATAAACAGCTTTTTCATCGTCTGAATTTGTACGTTCCATATATACAAGACTGCTGTTTGTCAAATCATCATAATTATAATACATGGAATCAATCAGAGAATTGAAATTATTCTGATGATTTTCAAGAGCAGTATTCAGATATTCAAGTCCAATCTGATACTGTGATGAAATATTGCCCAATCCAACAGCATTTAATCTTGCAGATTTATTTGTATCGTCACTTGCAATAATCATTAAAATTGAGCTGAAGCATATCAAAAAAACTATAATTAGTCCTAAAAATATTATCACTATAGGATTCATTAGAGAAGCAACAACATGAACAACAACGTTGCCAACAAATTTTGATACTAAAATTGTGGACTTTACAGTAAAAGCTGTTGTTCTGTATATTACAGTTCCAGTACTTTTTACAACATTGCCAGCAGTTTTTATTGTCCTCTGAGTTGTCTTTACAGACCTTTTTACAGTTTTAATAGCATTTTTGCCTTTTTTCACGCTTGTGTATGCAAGTCGCATACTTTCTGTACCTGTATCAGAAACATCATTTTTATTGATATTCTGGTCAAAAGGATTGGCTTTTGAAACTGCACTTTTTTCCGTATTTGCAGTAATGGAAAAAGGTGTCTTTATTATCTTTTTTACAACATTTTTAGTCCATTTTCTTATATGGCTTTTTGGCTTTTTTCTGGACATTTTTTATCCTCACATTGTCAGATTCTCATTGAATTTTGTTGATATGATTCTATAGAGATGTGTGTCCAAAGGGAACTGATTCTCAAATGGAATTGTACCATATTCACTTGCATAAATCAGTCCACTTCCTGCACTTGCATTAGTGACATACATCATAGTTTCAGGCGATATATTCAGCAGTCGTGAAAGCTGGTCACGGTCAGTTGCATTTTGAGAAAGCATAACAACAAACTGTGTATTTGACAGCATAGTGCGTGCGAGTTCAGAGCGTAACAAATCATCAACATTCTGTGTGATTCCGGTTGGAATACCTCCCCACTTTCTTGCACGCTTATAAAGTTCATAAAAGAAGTTTGCCGACTGTTCAGACTTGAAAAGCAAGTACATTTCATCTATGTAAATCCTTGTTCCGACACCTTTTGTACGGTTTTTAGCTACTCTGTCCCAAAGATTTTCAAGTACAATCATCATTCCGAGAGTCTGTAAATTTTTTCCGAGTTCCTTAATATCATACACAACAATTCGTTTGTTGATATTTACATTGGACGGATTTGAAAAGACATTCATTGAACCATGTACATACAAATGCAAAGTCTGTCTGAGATATGTAACTGATGATTTCATTTCATCAACTGCTGTCTTTTCGTAATTTTCAAGTTCTGCGTAATACTCTTTTAAAGTCGGCTTTTCGTACTTTTTATATGTTTCGTGCATAACATTATCAATGATAGTTTTCTGAATTGGTGTAATTTCCTGATTGCCCAGAATTGCCGAGAAAAATGACAGCATAAAGTCAAGTTTTGCTTTTATAGGATTATACTCTTTATCGTCTTTATCTGGATTTTCAGTCAAATCCATAGGAT
>CAMWKY010000193.1 GCA_947174965.1 uncultured Ruminococcus sp.
GCAATAGAAAAATAGTTTTTTCCTGAAAAAAAGTAACCTGTATTGTCGCTAATCAATACAGGTTATTTTATTTAATTATTAGGCTTTATTTCAGCCTGACTGCAAAGCAGTTTATATGATTCAAGCATATTTGATATAACAAAATCAGAATCAGTTATAGCACCTGTATATTTTTCGTCAACAAAGACAAAGCACTTGCTGTCCTCATCTGTTGAAACAAGGTCAATCTGCGACTTAGTTCCGTCAGAGTTTGTATATTTTACAGTGAAAACAGGGTTTTCAAGTTCTGGTTTTGATTCAACATCAATATCAATTATAGCTGTATATGAAAAATAGTTGTAGAAAGTTTCAAAATAGCTTTTTATCTGCGCTTTTGACAGGTCAATTTCATATCCTCTGCACTCTGCATAATCATTTGTAGCGTCAACTGTAAACTTTTCACAAAGTTCAGGGCAGATAATTTCAAAATCGCTTATAGCATACATATTTGCATTTTCGATAGTCTGCGGAATAAGGTCAAAAATATCATAGTTGATAAATTTCATATCAGTTGTATAATAAGTTTCAACCTGCTTTAAGTGTTCAAGGTAAACATAGGTGTATGTTTGTTTGTTATTTCCGTAATTGCTCATAAGATAACTGCATTCTGTACCGTCGGAAAGCTGTACTGTAAATTCAGCAACAGGATTATCAAATCCATATTTTACAATATCATCATCAGACTGCACAAACATTTCCTCTGCTGTAAGACGTGTGATTAGAGTAATAATGCCTGCAGGTCTTGTCTGATTTACAGTAAGCATTGAATATTCGTCGGGCAGTTCCCATAAGTTGCTATCTGGATTAAGTGTAAGCTCATAAACGGTTTTTCCGTCTTTTTTAAGGCTCATTCCCATAATCTGATTTGAAGTATATGATAAGAATTTATCATCTTTAATTGAAAGATTTGTAGTAATCATGGCTTCTGCGTCACTTGCTGTTATAGCATAGATATTATTTTTTGTATCAGTATATGCATAATAATAGTCACCTGTCGGGCTTTTGTCACCTATATATAGTATATATGATGCTTCACCGTCTGAAAATGTGATTTTATATGGCTCGTTCAGTCCGTATTTAGCTTTGTTTTCGTCTGTTGCCTCACCATAGCTTGTATCTGCTGTAAGATTGGCTATAGATGTGCATATGCCCTGAAATATAGTCTGATTCAGTGCAAATTTTTCATCTGAAGATGACTCTGTAAGAATCCAGTTATCTTCCATTATTTCAGCGGTATAGTTATTATCAGAATAGAAAATCTGAATTTTGTTTATGGAATCGCTGTCCATATTAAATAGTACATTGTCGGCAAGAGATTCTGCCTGTTTCTGATTTTCCTTTTCGCTTTTGGATTTTACAGCAAAGTAAGCCCCAATTGAAACACCAGCAAGAATAACAAGTATAACAGAAGCAATAATAACATTTTTCATCAGGCATATCTCCTTTTAAGCCATACAGCTACACCGACAAGAGCGAATATAATTGGCAAAGCTATAAATAAGTTTATAGCTTTTGAAGCGTCTTTGCCGTCCTCAAATGTCATTGTGTCATATGAGTTCATTTTTGTGCCAATACCCATATCAATATCACTGTCATAAAGCCATGTATTAGAAAACAGTGTCAATGCTCTTGTACCTGTAACGGTGTCGGTTACTTCATTGATGATTGGCTCGTCTGAACCCATTACATAAAGCTTTGCGCCAGTTTGCTTGTTGTATGAGTAGTAGCCGAGAACGAGCGGAGTATTTGATTTTGCTTCAGCCTTTTCAGCTGTTTCCTTATCACCGCCCATTGCTTCACTTATTGTAGTGTAGTCTGTGCTGTCTTGTGTTGGAGGAAGATTTTCAATAATAGATGCTTTTTCAATCATTTCACTTGATGATGCAAGTTCACTGAAACTTCTTGTGTTGCCTGTACCTGAAATATATATTCCGTTTGTAACAAGCTGATTGATGTCAGTAGTAAGGTCTTCTGTATAGTCCTCAACTTTTGACGGATAAGACACACGGAAATATCTGTCATCAAGTTTTATGGTATCTGTATCATTTTCATCATTTTCAATACGTCTGATTATATAGTCAGTGTTTTTTTCTCTTATAAGATTATAATCCATACCGATTTCAAATTTTGCAAGCAGATATTCAATATTCTCAAATCGTCCTTCTGTATCGCATGGCGACAGTAACATTGAAATTGCCCCGCCGTTGTCAATATAAGTATTGAGTTTTTCACGGTCGGAAACTGAAATATCATGCTGTGGTGATGCAAGATACACAATAGCAGTATTTTCGGGAAGTTCGTCAACTGTAGAGAGGTCAAGCTCCTGCACATCATAGTTATCTGTTTTTATAGCATCTCCGAAATTTGAGTAGGTGTTTTCAAGAGTTTTGTCGCTGTAGCCGTTAAGGAAGTAGATTGTCGGAAGATTACCGCTTGTGCAGAGGTAAATAGCACCTGCAATAAGTTCCTCACCTGCATATGCAAGAATACCATTTGAATCCTGCTGAAAACAACGGTTAAACTTAATCTGCTTGATAGTGTCTCCGCATTTTACAAAAATATCAGCAAGACCAATTTCAAGAAGCCCTGTAGGATTGAGGGAGTTTGCAAGTTCTGTATCTTCATTCGGGTCAAAACAGGTGAGTGTGATATTGTCATACTTGTCAAGTTCGGTTAAAGTATGGTACAGTGGCAGACATCTCGGTACTTCTTTGAGGTCGATAAGGTCGGAAAGAAAATAAATTTCAATCTGCTTGTCAGAAGTATCATTTACAAGCTGTTCTGTTACGGAAGTGAGAGTATATTTGCCTGATGGTGTCATATCATAAACATTGTCATAATAGCTGAAAATCATATTTATCGGTACAAACACGGCAAGAATAAGAAGTGCAAGTATAACTGCAAATGCACCCGAAAGATTTAATTTTTTCTTTTGCATTTTACATTACCCCCTGTTCCAGCGTCTTTTTTCAATTGAAATATAGTTCCATGCAAGAGCTATAATTATTGCTGATACGAAAAATATAAGGTCTGAAAGTCTTATAAAGCCTTGTGAAAAATATGCAAATCGTGGCTGTGCTGCAAAGGCATACAGCAGTGACTGAAGTGTCGGGAACTGTGCAATAAAGTCCGTCTGTGAAAAATCGTCTACAAATATAAAGCCAAACATCACAATTTCACCAACAATAGCAGCTATGATTGAATTTTCTGTAAATGACGAAATAAGCTGTCCTATTGCTATGAACATAGCACCCCAGAAAAAGAAGCCAACATAGGCACAAATAAGCTGTCCCATAACCACTTCACCGTGCATAGCTGTAAAAATCGGGAAAAAGAGAGAGCCTGCAATCATAAACAGGAAGACAGTTATATTTGCAAGGTATTTTCCAACTATAATCTGAAATACGTTTACAGGAGATGTCATAAGAAGAACTTCTGTTCCGAATTTTCGTTCGTCTGCAAAAGTACGCATTGTAAGTATCGGAATAAGGAATATGAAGTAGAAGATTACATTATAGAATATTTCAGGGAAAGTAAACTGAAAATCGTGCTTGTCCAGATTTCCGAGAGCATTGTTGAACATGAACGTAAACAGGAACATAAACAAAGCCGATACAGTATACGCAAACGGAGTATAGAAGAAAGACTGTAATTCCTTTTTATATATAGAAAACATTATTCATTATCCTCCTTTGTTGTTTTGTCGGGATTTTCTGCTTTAATCTGTTCATAAAGTTCCTCCATGCCCGATTTTGAGGAGGTTTTATTGATAAGTTCAACAAATACTGCTTCAAGGTCAGGCTTTTCCGTATAGATTTCAGAGATATTGATATTATTTTTGATTAATTCAGTCATTATGCTGTTTTTAACTTCGTCTGCATCGCCGTCAAGCTGAATGGTGAACTCAAAGAAGTCATTGCCCTCTGCATCAATCTTGCTTATCTCCCTGACACCTTTTGTCAGCTCAATAATATTTGATGCTGTTGCACGGCTTCCCTTGATTTTAATATGGAGAATGATATTTCCGCCAAGTGACTTTTCAAGGTTTTCAATTGTATCAACAGCTTTTATATTACCCTTGTTGATTATTACAACTCTGTCACATACAGCACTTACTTCTGAAAGAATATGCGAACTGAATATTATGGAGTGTTCTTTTTTCAGGTCGGATATAATCTGCCTTACTTCTACAACTTGATTCGGGTCAAGTCCAACTGTCGGCTCATCAAGTATCAGGAATTTCGGGTTGCCGAGAAGTGCCTGCGCAAATCCCACACGCTGTTTGTAGCCTTTTGAAAGATTTTTGATAAGCTTATGCTTTACATCATCAATTTTCAGCAGATTCATCACACGCTTGATTTCAGATGCTTTTTGTCCCATAGGGATTCTTTTAAGTCCGGCGCAGAATGAGAGATATTCTTTAACTCTCATATCAGGATAAACAGGCGGAATTTCAGGCAGATAGCCTATGTTTTTCTTTGCTTTTACAGGCTCTTTGGAAATATCGTTTCCGCAGATGTTTACTTTTCCCGCTGTCATGGGCAGATAGCCTGCAATCATGTTCATTGTTGTTGATTTTCCTGCACCGTTAGGACCAAGAAAACCCAGAATCTCATTATCATTTATTGTAAAACTTATATTATTTACAGCTTTGTTGTTACCGTAAAATTTTGTCAGATTTTCAATAGTAATCATGAGTTGCTCCCTTCGTGAATATATTATATTAAAGTATGCT
>CAMWKY010000194.1 GCA_947174965.1 uncultured Ruminococcus sp.
TGTTCTTATCTGTTCAACAGAATATTTACCGAGAAGTTTTTTCAATGCTGATTTTAATTCATCTGAAACAACTTCAACTTTAGGATATGAAGTACAGATTTTATGATACAAATTAACAACTTCATTAATTTGCGAGGAGGAGGGGGAAGACGCAGCCAGCTTGTCTGGCTGTACCCCTTCTTTATCTTTCTTGCTTTCTTTATCTTTATTGCTTTCTTTATTTCTTTCATTGTTGTTAGTTGCCTGTTGATTGCCTGTTAGCTGTCTGTTAGTTGCCTGTTGGTTGCCTGTTAGTTGACTGTTAGCTGACTGATATTGATTGTAATTATTTACCGTAACTACGCTGAATTTTGCGTGTGATTTGACTGTTAGTTCACCTGTGTCTTTAAGATGCTTTATTGCAGTTCTTATATTCTGTTCTGACAGTCCTAATTCAGCTGCAAGTTTCGGATAGCTTACAACTCTTTCTCCACGTTTTATGGTGATTGTTTCAAAATCCTTGTCTTCATAGTTAGCAGTAATTATCAGATGAAAGAACACTCTGAAAGTATTTGCATCATGATACCAACGCCATTGAGTGATTTTTCTGTCAATTTTGACAAACCCTATTTCAAGCATTTTCTCACGTCCTTTCATAAGTAGTGAATTTTTTGTGGCTTTTCAATGCAAAAACATTGATTAGCCACAAAAATTCACATAAAGTTTACAAATCAGAACGGTGAATCATCTGAGAAGATTTCCTCAAAATGCTCTTCAAGACCTGATGGAACAGGATTGCCGCCGAAAGCCTGTACTTTGGATTCGCTCGAATTTTCAGATTTAGAGCCTGTAAACTCCACATTCTCCACAAGCACGTCCATAGTGTAGTGTGTTACATCAGGGTGGTTTTTGTCCTGATAGTTATTGTTTCTGAGAGTAGCTTCAGCCATTATCATATTGCCCTTTTTGAAATAACGGCAGATAAATTCGGCTGTCTGTCTCCATGCTGTGCAGTTGATGAAATCAGCATCATATCCACCCTGTGCGTTCTTGTATTTACGGTTTATGGCTACTGTAAATCTGCATGATGCAGTACCGTTTGGTGTCTGTTTGAGTTCGGGGTCAGCTGTAAGTCTGCCCATTAAAATTACTTTATTCATAAAAATTCTCCTTTTACTCCGAGAGCCTTTCAGACGGCTATTAACAACACTCTGCAATTTATAATATAATTACATTTATTTTGAATTGCAGTGCCGTTACAGCCTGTTTGTGTTGCTCTCACAGTATTTGTTTATAAGATGTCGCTGCACAGTTCCGAAAGATAAACTGGAGCTGTAATTTTCTTCACTGATTTGCAGTAATCGCATTCGCAGCACTTTTTCGGCTGAATTTCACCGTTTTTGATACGCTGAAAACGTGGTGCAAGAGCCTTAACTTCATTCAGTGCATTATCAAGAAAGCTATCATCAATGCAGATTAAATCAATATCGGGTTGCTTCTCTTTAGTACATACAGCAAGGTAGAACGGAAGCGTTTTTCCGATATTCTGACGGACAATTTCACGGTATATCGCACCTTGAATGTCATATCGCCAGTACAGTGCGAAGTGTTGTCTTATGCCCTCATGAGCGTTCCACACAGGCTGAAAATCACGAACACATTTCAAATCAACTATAGCAAACGGGTGAAAGCTGTCAACCTTGATTTTAAACGGAACTCCAGCAATTTCGCCTGTAAAAATCTTCTGCTTTTCACCACTCATGTACTGCATGAAACGCTTGTCCCTGCAAACTCTCTCAATGACATTTTCAATGTGTCTGTAATTCGCTTTCAATTCGCCTGATTTCGTAAATATTTCAGGATTTTTCGCTTTGAAATCATCAAGTGTACCCTCAAAGAAAGCATCTATGTAAGAGCCTGCAAGAAGTGCGTCGGTTGTTTCTCTTTTATGCTCTCCGTTGATTTCAGCAAGTGCCTGAGCCTCGCAGTTCATAAACGCCTTGAACTGTGACGAACCCATATACAAATGGTTGTTTTCAGGAGAAAAATAGTTCTTCGTATTAAGACTGTTCTGTATCATTTTTAGTTCTCCTTATCTGCAAACGGGTCAGGAGCTTTGTGCTTTTCAAGTTCTGCACGGACTTTTGCAGCACATTCTGCACAAAGTTCTTTTCCGTATTTTCTGTGTGTATATTCGGCAATCTGATTTGGTGATTTTCCGCTTGCTTCCGTAATTTTTTTACCGCATTCTGTACAGATTAAAGTAAATTTTTGAATTTCAGGAACAAACGGTCTTATACGAAGTCCGCCGACTGTATCACGCCCGAATTTCACAGTAGCGTCATAGTAAATCTGAATCGCACAGCCTTTCCAGTTCTCAACAAACGGCGATTTGCAGATACTTTGAATCATTTTTGCATTTGTTTTGTTTAGAATCATTGGCTTTATGCCGTTTTTAAAGTGTGCCACCATCTCATTTCCCTTTTTACCGCCGATTCCCGTAACTGTTTCTTGTTGTACAAAGTCAATTACAGCTATAAGGTCGCTGCCATCCGTTGGAAGTGCATAGTCTCCTAAATAATTCGGATTCATCAGCTTTTTCCAGTGTGTTTTTTGATTTTCCACTTGACATTTCACTTCTTTCATGATATAATTTTGATAAGTTTTTTTGATTTGCCCATTCTCTGACTACTGTCGGGAATGGGCTTTTTTTGTAATTTCAGTCGTCTGCATCTTCAGCTGTAATTTTCGGGAAATAGTCGAAAATACAGTCCATAAAGCAGTCGTTGCAGAGTTCATCACCGTAAACGTCATGAAGTTCATCAACTTCTTCTTTGCAGTTATCACAGTAAAGACGCTTAACGTTTCTGTTCGGGCAGCTGCTACCCATACAAGGCATACCCATATCACGACAGCCGACACATTCATTTTCAGTTCTTATCATCATTTTCACCTCCTTTCCGTCTGGTACGTTTTCAGCACCATCATTTTTACCGATTTTTCCTACAAGAAATACTATCATAAGTGAGAATGCAAAAGCTCCGATAAATCCCAGTATTTCAAACCACATCATTTTCACTTCCTCTCACTCCTGCAAGCCAGTAGTCGTGGTCCTCCGAATCGCCGTCCGCAACGTTTACATACAGCATCTCAAATTCATCATAACATGGTGCAGGCTGGTCGTCCCACGCAGTCTCACAGGCATCATCAATTTCATTTTTCATTGCCTGAATCGTTTCGATAACAAAAGTTCCGATCTGACTTTTTATCAGCTTTTTTTGACAAGTTCATTCCAGTCAAAGCCATCAGAGATAACACCTTTAGCATAATCAATAAGTGCCTGCTCCACATTCTTTTTACGTCTTGCATACTCTTCATCTGTAAGAATCGGGCGTATTACTTTTACATTTGCAACAGTTCCGGAAGAACATACCGTTGTATACTCAAAAATTCTTTCTGTATCAGTTACAGTCTCTTTAATTTCGCTTGTTATCATGTAATATCATCTCCCGTTCCATGATATGTAAATCAGATTTTGTCCTATATTTTTCACTGTACTGTTGTTATGAGATTGTCCTCAATGCTTTTATGCTGTATTTGTGACATATACCATTCAAGGTGTCTCTTACGCTGTTCGTAGTCGGGAAAAGCAACAAGCAAGCCAATGTCACATTTCTGCAACTTCTCCATAAGCTCCAGCTGTTCGTCTGTAAGATATGGTCTTATGCTCTCGCCTTTTGCAATGCCATTGACTTCACGGAATTTCTTTGCAGTCATTCTAGTGACCAGTCGGTTAATCATGTCGCACTCATTGCTGAAATGATACGGCTTTGGATTTTCGTGCAGGAGCTTGATATTTTCTGTGAGAAGCGGAAAATCTTTTCTTGCAGTGACAAGAGTCTTAATAAATTCACGCATCTTGAAAAACTGTTTTACAAGTTCCTTTTTAAAAGCAACAACAATTTTTGTATTCTTCATTAATGATATAACAAATGTTGCCTGCTGTTCATTAAGACGACACATTTTTATCTTCTGAATACCACCATTGGTTTCAAAGGGTATCATTTGAAATGTTACCCTTCCGAAATCCGATACATCATCAAGATGTGTTGTTATGAGCTGAATTACTGCTCTGTGTTCTACACCCGTACCATTTGCAATAATAAGACTGTTTGTAAATGCCTCATCTTTGTAATTAAAAGTTAATTCATACATTTCAATCTTCCTTTCTGATTATAAATTTTTCTCTGCCAAGAAGTCCGTCAATGGAGCAGTTGAGTGTATCTGCGATTCTTGTAATAACTGCGAGTGACGGAACTTTTGTACCGTTCTCAAAACAAGCAAGATTTACACGGTTGACATTGACTGTCTCTGCAAGTTTTTCCTGAGTAAACCCACACTGTTCACGGGCGGACTTTAAATTTTCTCCGAGCATTTTTTCACCTCTTTTCTGCTAAAATGCTTGACTTTTTTTGTAGCCTATGTTATACTAATATTAAGTAAAGAGGATTTAGTTTTTTACTGTAACCTCTTGACTACAGTTATTATTGTACCATAAAGTAACGGTATTGTCAATTGACATTGCACCCAAAAGTAACAATGAAATTTTGTGTATTTTTGTACCATAAAGTAACATAAGGAGGTATTAGCATGGCTGTTTCATATCAAAAATTATTTTCTATGCTCAATGAAAAAGGTTTAAAAAAATACTTTTTAAGGCAAAATGGTATAAACCCAAAAGTCGTAGATGCTTTATCAAAAAATAAAAATGTTAATGTTT
>CAMWKY010000195.1 GCA_947174965.1 uncultured Ruminococcus sp.
CATATGGTTTGTCCGAAAATCCGCCGTCATATGCTGATTTTGTAAAAAATGATTTCTGATAGAGAGAGTTGATAGAAAGTGAAAAAACTACTTTCCATAAAAAATATAACTATTTCATTGCTGTTGTTACTAGGAATATGGCAGTTGATATATACTTTGACTGATTTCAGTTCAGCACTGTTTCCATCACCATTGCAGGCATTTAACGCATTGGCTGAAATGATTTCAAATGGTATACTGTTCACGCATATAGGAGCAAGTATGTATCGTTTTGCAGTCGGTTATGTGAGTTCTGTAATTATTGCCGTTATGCTTGGACTTTTTCTAGGCAGACTGCCAAAAGTATTCCAGTATGTCAATCCCGCTGTGCAGTTACTGCGACCGATTTCACCTATGGCTTGGATGCCGTTTATTGTATTGTGGTTTGGTATTGGCAATATTCCGGCAATTGTCATAATTTTCATTTCTGCATTTTTTCCCGTATTATTGTCAACTGTTTCAGCAGTAAACAGCATTGACCCTATATATATGAAAGTATCAAAAAGTTTCGGAATAAAATCGCCTCAAATAATGTGGAAAGTTATTTTTCCGGCATCATTTCCGCAGATAGCAAACGGAATCCATCTGGCACTTGGTACAGCGTGGGTTTTCCTTGTGGCAGGCGAAATGACTGGTACACAATCAGGTCTTGGCTACCTTGTTATTGATGCAAGAAATAATCTCCGTGCAGATATACTTTTTGCCGATATTATCATAATCGGACTTATCGGGCTGTTTCTTGATACGCTTCTGAAATCCGCAGAAAAACATATTCTTAAAGCATGGGGAGGTGCAGACTGATGTACATTGAAATAGAAAATGCCGAAAAAACTTTTTTACAGAACGGCAGGGAGTTTACTGCATTTACAAATGTTTCACTTTCCATTGAAAAGGGCGAGTTTATCTGTCTGCTCGGACCTTCCGGCTGTGGAAAAAGTACGCTCCTTAATGCAATGGCTGGATTTGCACCAGTAACTTCGGGCAGTATAAAGATTGACGGAAAAGAAGTGAAAGAGCCGTCTGTAAAAAATGTGACGATTTTTCAGAATTACGGTTTACTGCCGTGGCGGACAGTACAAAAAAATGTTGAACTCGGGTTGGAATCAAAGAAACTGTCTAAAGAGGAAAGGCATCAGATAGCAGATAAGTATATTGAGCTGGTTGGTTTATCGGAGTTTAAGAAGTCTCACCCCCGACAGCTTTCAGGCGGTATGCAACAGCGTGTTTCAATTGCAAGGGCTTTGGCAGTAAATCCTGATATTATTTTCATGGACGAACCGTTCGGAGCGTTGGACGCTATCACACGCATGAAATTGCAGGACGATATTTTGACTATCTCCCGACAGGAAAAGAAAACTATTATTATGGTTACTCATGATATAGAAGAAGCTGTTTTTCTTGCAGACAGAATCATTATTATGACACCAAATCCCGGACAAATCAAGAGTGTTGTGACTGTACCGCTGAAAGGACACAGAGAACGTACCGCAAGCGATTTTCTACAGGTTCGTGATAAGATTTTCGATTTGTTCAATATGAAGCATGAAGAACAGATTGAATATGTAATTTGAATAAAAAAATTTCAAAAAAGCCTTGACAAAATGAAATTTATTGTGTATACTAAGTACATACCTGATAAAACCTATACAAAAGATAGGAAAACTAAGAAATTATTTTACGGAGGGTAATTATCATGAGCAATATTAAAGAAAGCGCACTGGAGCTGATTGGCGGTACACCGATTCTTAAACTTAACAACTATTCTGCAAATGCAGATGTGACAAACGCTGTCATTCTTGCAAAGCTGGAATATCTCAATCCGGCAGGCTCGGTTAAGGACAGAATTGCACTGGCGATGATTGAAGATGCCGAAGCAAAGGGAATTTTGAAGCCTGGTGCAACAATTATCGAACCAACTTCGGGCAACACTGGAATCGGACTTGCGGCTGTAGCTGCTGCAAAGGGATACAAGGCAATCCTCACACTTCCTGATACCATGAGTGTTGAAAGAAGAAATCTTCTCAAAGCATATGGTGCAGAACTTGTGCTGACTGAAGGCACAAAGGGCATGAAGGGTGCTATCGCAAAAGCAGATGAACTGAATCAGCAGATTGAAGGTTCTGTCATTCTCGGGCAGTTTGTAAATCCTGCAAATCCTGCAATCCATAAGAAAACAACAGGTCCTGAAATCTGGGAGCAGACGGACGGCAAGGTTGATATTTTTGTTGCAGGCATAGGCACTGGCGGTACGATTACAGGTGTCGGCGAGTATCTGAAAGAGCAGAATCCCGATATTAAGGTTGTTGCAGTTGAACCAGCTGGCAGTCCAGTTCTTTCAAAGGGTAGGGCAGGAAAGCATGCAATTCAGGGTATCGGAGCAGGTTTTGTTCCTGATACACTCAATATCGCCGTTTATGATGAGATTATTGCAATCGAAAATGAAGATGCGTTCACAGAGGGCAGACGTTTTGCACAGAGTGAAGGAATACTTGTAGGTATCTCCTCCGGCGCAGCACTCAAGGCAGCAACTATCCTTGCACAGCGTCCCGAAAATGCAGGAAAAACTATTGTTGCACTTCTTCCTGATTCAGGTGACAGATATTTGTCTACACCGTTATTCAGCAATAATTGATATGAACAGCAGAAAAAAGTGTCTGCTTGATATTTTCAGGCGGACGCTTTCAAATAAAAATTCAAAAATTTCTGCAAAACCTATTGACAATATAGGAAAAGTGTGATATAATATAAATATAGCCTACCAATCCGGTAGAAAAAATAAGATTAGAGGTAATTATCATGAGTAAGAATTATAAATTTGAGACTTTACAGCTTCACGTCGGACAGGAATCTCCCGACCCTGCAACAGATGCAAGAGCAGTGCCGATTTATGCAACAACTTCCTACGTTTTCAAAGATTCCGCACAGGCGGCAGGACGTTTCGGACTGACCGAGGGCGGAAACATTTACACCCGACTTATGAATCCGACTTCTGATGTTTTTGAGCAGAGAATTTCGGCTCTGGAGGGTGGTGCATCAGCACTTGCTACTGCTTCGGGTTCGTCGGCAATCTCATATGCAGTGCAGAACATCGCAACAGCAGGCGACCACATCGTCAGTTCTGTAAATCTCTATGGCGGTACATATAACCTTTTTGCAAATACTCTGAAAGAACAGGGATTGACAACTACTTTTGTTGACCCGTCAAATCCTGAAAACTTTGAGAAAGCTATCCAGCCGAACACTAAGCTCCTTTATGCTGAAACTTTAGGTAATCCAAATTCCGATGTTATCGACCTTGAAGCAATTTCTGAAATTGCCCATAAACATGGTATTCCGCTTATCGTGGATAATACTTTTGCAACTCCTTATCTGCTCCGACCAATTGAGCATGGAGCTGATATTGTGGTACATTCTGCAACAAAATTCATAGGTGGTCACGGTACAGTAATGGGCGGTGTTGTTATTGACGGCGGTAAATTCGATTGGGCGCAGAATGACAAGTTTCCCGGACTTTCCAAACCGAATCCATCCTATCACGGTGTTGTATTTACTGAAGCTTGCGGAAATATCGCCTATATTATGAAGCTTCGTACAACTCTCATGAGAGACCAAGGTGCAACTATTTCGCCGTTCAATTCATTCCTGCTTTTGCAGGGACTTGAAACACTGTCACTCCGTCTGGAACGTCATGTGGAGAACGCTTTGAAAGTCGTTGATTTTCTGAAAAATCACCCGCAGGTTGAACGTGTAAATCACCCGTCACTTGCACAGGGCAGAGAAAAGGAGCTTTATGACAAGTACTTTCCTGATGGTGCGGCTTCGATTTTCACTTTCGACATCAAGGGCGATGCAGAGACAGCAAAGAAGTTTACTGAAAGTCTGGAGCTGTTTTCACTGCTTGCCAATGTTGCTGATGTGAAGTCGCTTGTTATTCACCCTGCATCTACCACACATTCACAGATGACAGAAGAAGAACTGCTTTCCGCAGGTATCAGACCGAATACAGTTCGTCTGTCTATTGGTACAGAGCATATTGATGATATTATAGACGACCTCCAGAATGGCTTTACGGCTGTAAAATAATTTTCCGAAAACACTTGAATCTATACTAAATCTATGGTATAATTAGGTATAGTAATATTATCAGGGGGGTTGTCGGTATGAAAATTTCAACAAAAGGCAGATATGCATTGCGAATGGCTGTATATCTGGCAAAACACCAACGTGATGAATATGTTTCGTTGAAGAATATCGCCGAAAGCGAGAATATCTCAAAAAAATATCTTGAGCAGATTGTACCTATGCTGAATAGAGCTGGTCTGCTCCGAACTACACGTGGAAATAAAGGCGGATATTTGCTTACAAAAAAAGCTGATGAGATTACAGTCGGGGATATTCTGCGAGCAACTGAGGGAAATCTTGCTCCGATTGCCTGCCTTGAATATGAAGTCAATGATTGTCCACGAAAAGAGCAATGCTCCACGCTTTACATATGGGAGGGACTTTATCAGCAGATTACTGGCTATCTTGACAGTATTACCTTGCAGGATATTGTTGAGCGTGACGGAAACGGCGATGATTATAGCATATAAAAAAAATGAGGTTTTAAACGTTTTCTGTTTGAAACCTCAATTATATTTTCTGTCAGCTTTTGAAATATGCTATTGACAAATAAAAGAAAATATATTATAATTATATTATTCTACAAC
>CAMWKY010000196.1 GCA_947174965.1 uncultured Ruminococcus sp.
GATTTCTTTATTAATTCACTTATGATTTTCAGAATTTCATCTTTTTCATTGCAATTGTCAATTTCCTGATTTGGTTCTATTTCCTCAATAATATTGGAATAAACAATTCCATATTTAATTTTAACTTGTTGTGAAATTTTTTTGTAAGTAAAGAGATAGTATTTATCATCTTTTACAAGCAAATAATAATCGTCATATTCATCGGCATCTGCTGGAATTGGTATAAAAGCCTGTGTAAATACTATTTTTTCATCTTCGCTTGACAAGTATTTTTTACCGTTTCTGTTCATCACAAAAAATCGTGGGTACTCTTTCCAAGCCCAAGGACACGGAATTTTCATATCATCAATTTCCTGACAGCGTTTCGGACTTATATATCTGAAATCATATTCCATTTTTCTCCTGTCAAATATATTAATTTCACTGTAGAATTTATATATCTTTTTTATTCCGATATTTTCAGGATTTTCCATGCCATCTGATGTGAAAAGTTTTCCGTCTGTTTCATTCAGATGTGTAACAGCAACAGAAAGCACTGTGTTTTCAAGTCCGCTGAATTTTGTGAAGTCATTTATTATACGCTGTCGGAGTTCAGGGATATTTATTTTTCCGTATCTTATTGCCCCTTGATAATCATTCGGTACATTTGTTTTATCAGTCATATCAGGATTTATTTCAGCTTTTGTACATTCATAAGGAAACTGACCTGCTCCGTGACGTGTAAGATATGAGCGTGTAACATAGCATACCTCAATATTATTTGTACTGTTCAGCGTTTTTATGATACGCACGGGATTTTCTGCACCTGTATAACTTGGTGTAGTATGCGGATTTGTTTCACTTTGACTTAACAGCAGTCCTTGTCCGCCCTCAAAAATTACACATGGATAATTTTCAAGTACGCCTGTATCTGAATATATAACGGAATTGTCAAAAAATATGCAGTCATTTATAAATCCTGTAATCAGATTATCATTTTGTATAATATCGTGCCATTTTTCGGGGATTCTGTAAATACCTATGCTTTTCAGTCGTTCAGGCATATATTTGTCCCTTATTTTTTTCAGGTATGCTGTTTTACTGTCTGCATCAAGAAACATGAAATCACGGAATGGCATAGTATCTGAATTTTTATATCTTACAATAGTTTCCCATATACCATAGCCACAGCTTCCGTGACGTTTGTCACCTCTGGAATCCTCAATAATCTGATTCAGCATCATATCAAAAGGAGTAGACCACATACAGTCAATTGAACAGTATATTTTTGTATCAGGCTTGATTTCAGCGTGTTCTTCTGAAAAAACAAGCGGATTTATTATAAAGCTGTCGGCAAAATACGTATCAGACCCCGAAAAAGTTCCTGAACTCAAATGGTGAAATACATGACGAAAACCGTCTTTCGATATGACAGTATGCCCACGCTGTGAACCGCCGTTGTGCAGTACTGTTATACACGGCTTATCTGCATTTCTGCAAAAATAGTTCGTCATGAATCCTTTTCCCTCATCACCGTATGATGCTCCGATTACAACTTTTATATCCCTTACCATTTTATCAGGTTACCAAAAAATCCCTTTTTCTTTTCTTCGGGTTCTTTTGGATTGTCCATAACAACAATATCTTCAGAATTATTTGCAAATGCAGTTACGATTTTTATAATCACATTAGAAATGCTATCAACATCAACTTCTCTTAAGTGCTGTTTGTCAAGATACTGACCGAAAGTTTTTCTGATGTCAGGGAGATAACGACTTCCGCAAGAGCGTCTGTCCACAACAGCAAGATGATAAACGTCGAATTTCTCAATAACTTGTGAATAAAGTTCGCTTGTTTCAATATCAACCTCATTGTTATCACCTGTTGCAGTTCCTAATGGAGTTTTCGGCAGATAAGGATTAAGCGGTTCGTCACCCATAGTAATAATAAGACCTTTTTTGCCACGCTTATGACAGTCAAGCTTTGTGTGATTCAATGCAAAATACCATGCGGCTGTATATGATTCAAAACCGTTTCCGCCTCCTCCTGCTTCAAAGTATATTTTGTCAAGCTGTTCAGCGATTCTTATATCAGATTCAAACTGACTTGCCTGAATCGGCGCACGGTCATATGCAAGGTCGCCTATACCCATAATCATAAACTCAACATCTTTTGTATCCTGATAGAGTTTTGTCATGACAACATTGAGTTTCTTTGCAACCTCAACAGCTGCGCTTCCCATACTTCCAGTAACATCAAGTGCAAGGATTACTGGAACAGTTTCGGGATGTTCTGCACTGTCGCAACATTCCCTTGTAACATTGTGTGGATTCAGTGCGGGGTCAATCTGTCTTGATTTAAACATATCCTGCGCAGAGTAATTTCCTGATAAAGAACCGTCCGCACCGACTGTTCTTCCTGCATTTCTGCTGTAATTTCTAAATGAATCTCTTGTCCAACTTCCGCCACCCATAATTAATCTTCTCCTTCCGTATCGTCGTCATCTTCATCATCAAACAAGCCGTCGAACATATCACCCATGCCACCGCCTGACATCATCAGCAGCATCATAGGATTGATTCCATTGTCTGATTTGCCTTTGCCTTTGAGCATCTCTGAAATCATCATATAACGCATGATTTTTCCCATGCCCTTTTTGCCTTTGTCACCCTTGCTGAAATTTCCGAATAAAGATACTATTTTTCCAAAGAAATAAGTATTGCCCATGAAAATCTGTCTTTCAGGTATAACGTTTTCTATTGTAGAATCTTCAAAGTTGATGACTGTAATTATGTCACCCTCTTTTTTGATTACACATTTTGGCTTTCCGCCGACAAGTATTATATCTCCTGCAACTACTTTTTTAGTAGGAATTAGGAAAAAGAAATCTTCACCAGCTTCAAATACAAAGTTATTGCAGTTCGTCAGCCTGTTATTTTTCACATTGTACGTCTTATAGCCGTTTGATGTTTTTACAGCTATTTCGCCAGTCATGGACAGTTTGCACATACCAGATGCAATTTTTCCGAACATACCATTGAATAAATCCATTATTATCATTCCTTTCTTCGTACTCTGTATAGCTTTGATTTTCGGTGCGCCATTGTTGTATTGTCATAAAATTCTGTTTCTTCAATCCTGCTTGACATACGTTTTCTGAATGCCTGAATCGTCTCATTTTTATCCAGTATCATTTTATATATGCTGTGCAGATTTGACACTGTAAAAAGTTCTGGCATAAGGTCGAAAAGTATGTCATTGTGCTGTATTTCCTCCTGCAACTTTTTAAAAGCGTCATATATAATCTGACTATGGTCAAATGACAGTGCATTTTCCGTGACGATTCCGTCAACAGCTGATATTGTAATATCATCAGCAATATGAATTGTATCATCTTCTGCCGAATAGCTGAAATCAAGCCATACAGCTTCTTTTGCATCAGAATTTTCAAGCGTTGAAAGTGCAACAGTGTTAGTCAGTGAGATGAAAGCATCTGAAATTATCCAGCCACGAGGGTCACGCCCGATACTGCTGTAAACTTTCAGTGGAATGAGCTTTGTATTTTTCACGCCTGTTTCCTCAATAAGTTCACGTTCAACAGCCTGTTCGACTGTTTCATTTTTTCTTAAAAATCCACCCGGCAAAGAGTACATATCCTTGAAAGGTTCTTCTCCACGTCTTATAAGCAGGATTTTAAGTTTTTTTTCTTCCATTGTTGCGGATTTGTAATCCTCAACACCAAACAGCACCGCATCTACTGCTACAGATGGTCTGTCATATTGTGAAATATCGTAATCCAATAAATCAGCCCCCATGTATTCAGTTAGTAACTTTTAGTTATTAACTTTATGTTTCTATCATATCATACAAAAATACATTTGTCAAGTGATTTTTGTAATTTTGTGAAAATCCACAAAAAATACGGCGATTATATGTGTATATTGATGATTATATCAGATTGAAATGTGCAAGCGCATTATATATTCCGTTGTCGTCAAGAGATGTTGTTATATACGAAACATAGGGATAAATTACTTCTGCACCACCCATTGCTATACTGTTTGGTACAGCTTTAAGCATTGGCAAGTCATTTCTGCTGTCGCCGATTGCATACGCCCTGTCAAGTGGGATATTGAGTTTGTCAAGTATGAGCTGAATGGCAGTAGCCTTTGAAAATCCAATAGGAACATTTTCAAAAAAGCCGTGTCCTCTGTCGATTATATCAAAATATCTGCCTGTTTCACGGTGAAAAAGTTCCATATCAGAATATTCGTTCTCCCATATAACAAACTTATCAAAGCAGAAATTGCTGTCCTCTACACGTCTGCTGATGTCGATACCCTCATCAACGAAAGTTTCAAGAAAATCATCTAAATCAGCAGTTTTCGGTGCTTTGTCATCAAAAAAATATCCGTCTTTATGCTCGTATACTGGTGTAACCTTGCATTTTCGCAGAAGTTCTGCAATCTCACGGCAAAAATCCTGTTTCAACTTATTATAAAGCAGAATTTCGCCGTTATATTCGATATATGTACCGCAACCGCAGATAATACCGTCAAAACCAAGTTGACGTACTTTCTTGTTTACGTTAAATTCTGTTCTGCCCGTATTTATAAACGTGATGTTGCCTTTTTTTCGTGTAAGGGCAACTGCTTTTTTTGTGCTTTCGGGAATTGTAAACAAGCCGTCCTCTGAAACGATTGTGCCGTCTATGTCGAAAAATATAACTGATTTCATGAAAAATGCTCCTTTTTAA
>CAMWKY010000197.1 GCA_947174965.1 uncultured Ruminococcus sp.
ATTTTATATTACTTTCAAAATTTCCAAACTCCTTGTTAAGAATAAGCTCACCAAGAACATCATCAGATATTTTAATTTCACGCTTATACTCTGTCAGTATTTCCTCAAACGGTTCAAAAGTGGTATTCTGTTCAATAATATCAGTAATATAATAAATATTGTCAATGTTTTTGCTTCTTCTTGCATATATTCTGTACATTGACAAATCATTGAAACGTTCTGCATATTTATAAGACTTCAATTCATCATCAGTGATTACCCATGATATAGAACCGTCCTTATATATTTCTCCTGTTTTGACATCATAAGAAGCCAAAAGTCTTGTTGATGCAGTCCAGAAGTCCTGATTGCCTGAACGTCCTGCTCCTGTAGCATTTTTTGCTGTAAGAATAATTATCTCACGCACTTCATCATAATACAGTTCATCTTTTTGTTTTGGAATATTCATAAATTACCTCCTCGCATTTGCAAGCATAAGCTTGATTCTGTTTTCCTGATTAACCCTTGTTGCACCGGGGTCATAGTCTATCGCAACAATATTCGCATTTGGATTATTTTGCTTGATTACACGTGACATACCCTTTGCAACTATATGATTCGGCAGACAGCCAAAAGGTTGCGTGCAGATAATATTTTCCACTCCCGATTGTGCAAGTGATGCCATTTCAGCAGGTATAAGCCAGCCCTCACCCATAACAACTCCCTGATTGATGTATTCGTCAGCAAGTGAACGGAGATGCTCAAAATCGTGCAAAGGCTCAAACTTACCGTTTTCTTTCATGACTTTTATCAGTTCTTTTTGTTTTGAGTATATGAGTTTATAGCCGATTTTGTATATTTCAGACTGCATAGTCTTGTTGTCGTATATTTTTGCATCATTGAATGTTCCTGCCGCACAATACATGACAAATTCAAGAAGTGACGGCACAATCGGTTCACAACCCTCTGAAATGAGGAAGTCTTCAAGATGATTATTTGCAAGCGGAGAGTATTTTACATATATCTCCCCTACTATACCGACTTTTATTTTTTTCTCATCAGATAACTTGATATTGTCGAAATCACTCAAAATATTTCTGTACAGCTTTTTTGTATGGGTATACTCACTGCTTCCCTTGCGGAAAATATCGCCTAATTTCTTTTGCCATTTATCAAGTGTTTTCTGCGCATCACCCTTATTTATCTCATAAGTACGGCACTTATTATAACAAGTCATAAGCAAATCGCCGTAAAGTACAGCGTAAAGCAGTTTAAGAAACATTGGTGCGGTCACCCTGAATGCACTGTCTTTTTCAAGTCCGCTGAAATTAAGTGAAACAACGGGAACTTGCGGAAAATTACGCTCAACAGCTTTTCTCAACAGGAATATATAATTTGATGCACGACAGCCACCGCCAGTTTGAGTAATAAGCAGTGCGGTCTTGTCGGGGTCGTACTTGCCACTTTTCAGAGCGTCCATAAACTGCCCTATAACAAGGAGTGCAGGATAACAGGCATCATTGTGAACGTTTTTCAGTCCCTCATCAACCACGTTTCTTGAATCATTTTCAAGCAGTTCCATATTATAGCCCTTGCTTTCAAAAATAGCTATAAGTAACCTGAAATGAATCGGGAGCATATTCGGCACAAGTATTTTATGTGTCTTAATCATATCTTCAGTAAACTTAGCATAAGACATTTTTTCACCTCCGTTATTTCTGTTCCATAGCGGCAACAAGACTTCGTAATCTTATTCTTGCCGCACCTAAATTGTTTATTTCGTCAATTTTAAGTTGTGTATAGAGTTTTCCGCCGTTTTCGAGTATGTTTCTTACTTCGTCACTTGTTATGGAATCAATACCGCAACCAAATGAAACAAGCTGTATCATCTGCATATCGGGTTGAGTTGTGACGTATTTAGCGGCACGGTACAGCCTTGAATGATAAGTCCATTGATTGAGGACGTTAAGTTCTGGCATTTCAGCAAGATTTGCAACACTGTCCTCTGTTACAACAGCCATGCCGAGACTTGTGACAAGCTTATGAATACCATGATTTATTTCACGGTCAATGTGATAGGGTCGTCCTGCGAGGACTATTATTTTTCTGCCGTCTTTTCTTGCTTCTGCAATTATTTCCTCTGCCTTTTTGGAAATATCGGACTGGTACTTGTTATAGGCGTTGTAAGCTTTTTCTACAGCCTGCGGAATTTTACCGCTGATATTGTATTTTTTCAGTGCATCTTTCATAACTCTTATAACATTCTTGTGGTTATTCAAATCCATATAAGGATAGATTAAGTTATTGCTGTCAAGACGTGAATTATTTGCGATAAGGAGTTCAGGATAATACGCAACAACAGGACAGTTGAAATTATTGTCGCTGTTTCCCTCATTGATGTTGTAACTCATACACGGGTAGAATATGAAATCAACTTTTTTGTCAAGAAGATTTTCAATGTGACCGTGAGTTAGCTTTGCAGGATAGCACACTGTATCAGATGCAATTGTATGCTGACCGAGATAGTACATTTCCCTTGAACTCTCCTCACTGTAGACTGTTTCAAAGCCAAGTGACGTAAAAAACTCATGCCAGAATGGAATCTGCTCATAGAAGCTTAACGCAAGTGGCAGACCAACTCTTGCAACAGGATTTTTCGGTTGATTCTGATTTTTTATTGCAAGAATACTGTTGTATTTGTACTCATAAAGATTCGGGATATTATTCTTTTTTGCTTTTCCGCTACCCTTTTCGCATCTGTTACCTGATATAAAGTTTCTGCCCTTGCCGAAGCTGATTATATTAAGCTGACAGTTAGCTGTACAACCTCCGCAGTGAGCAGATTTTGAGGTATAGGAGAAGTCACGGAGTTCATCAGGTGAAATAATCGAGGACTTACCGTCGGAGCGTTCTTTTGCGTACAATGCACAGCCAAATGCACCCATAAGTCCCGAAATAGCAGGTCTTATAACGTTTCTGCCGAGTTCTTTTTCAAATGAACGGAGTACGGCATCATTAAGAAAAGTACCGCCCTGAACGACAATGTTTTTTCCGAGTTCATCAGGAGAATTTGCACGGATAACCTTGTAAATAGCATTTTTTATGATTGACATTGACAGACCTGCTGAAATATCCTCAACTGTTGCACCGTCTTTTTGAGCCTGTTTAACTGAACTGTTCATAAATACGGTACAGCGTGAGCCTAAATCAACGGGGTGTTTTGCAAAAAGACCGAGTTGTGAAAATTCAGCAATATCATAACCCATAGCCATAGAAAAAGTCTGAATAAAACTTCCGCAACCTGACGAGCAAGCCTCATTAAGCATAATACTGTCAATACTATGATTCTTTATTTTAAAGCACTTTATATCCTGTCCGCCTATATCAATAATAAAATCAACGTCAGGACAAAAATAAGATGCAGCCTTGAAATGTGCGACAGTCTCAACGATACCAAAATCTATGGAAAGACCTGATTTTATCAAATCTTCGCCGTATCCCGTAACTGCCGACCCTTTTATGACTATATCGGGATTCATATTTTCGTAGATAGTCTTAACTTCATTTGCAATTTTGTCAAGTGGCTGACCTTTATTTGACGAATAGTGATGCCAGAGGATTTTTCCGTCCTCTGTAATAAGTACAAGCTTTGTTGTTGTAGAGCCTGCATCAATACCAAGATAAGCACCGCCCTTATATGTACGAATATCGGCATAGCCTAAATCAAACTTTTTGTGACGGTCAATAAAGCTGTCATATTCTGCTTGAGATGCAAAAAGCGGGTCGCCTGTAACGATATTATCGGAAACACGTGCATTTTTCACCTTGCTGACAAGTTCGTCTATACTGTATGTATCATCAGACTGCATTGCATAGAGTGATGCACCGTATGCAACAAAAACAGGCGCATCATCAGGGAATACAGCGTATTCGGTATCAAGTTCAAGAGTTTTCACAAAAGCTTTTTTAAGTCCTTTGAGAAAATGGAGAGGACCTCCGAGAAACAGCACTTTTCCTTCAATAGTTCTGCCTTGTGCAAGACCTGAAACAGTCTGGTCAACAACTGCCTGAAATATGCTTGAAGCTATGTCCTCACGGCTTGCACCCTGATTAAGAAGTGGCTGTATATCGGACTTTGCAAATACTCCGCATCTTGAAGCTATGGGATAAGTTTTTTCTGCATTAAGAGAAAGTTCGTCAAGTTCGTCTGCTGTAATGCCGAGAAGTGTCGCCATCTGGTCTATAAAAGCACCCGTCCCCCCTGCACACGAGCCATTCATTCGCTGTTCGACACCGCCTGTAAGGAAGATTATTTTTGCATCTTCTCCGCCAAGCTCAATAACAGCATCTGCATCAGGATATTTTTCTTTCACGGAAATAAAAGCGCAGTGAACTTCCTGAACGAACGGAATTTCCGCAGAGTCAGCAAGTCCGAGACCTGCCGAGCCTGTTATTGATACGGAAAATTTCTGATTCGGATAATTTTCTTTAATCAGGATAAGCTGTTCTGTTACAGTTTCCTTTACTTTTGAGAAATGACGCTGATATTTTGAATACACAATATTTTTGTCAATATCAGTTATAACAGTCTTGACAGTTGTTGAGCCAACGTCAATACCAAGACAATATCTGTTTTCCATTATGTAACCTCATTATCAATTATTATTAATTATATTATACTACATTCTGAAAAAAAAATAAAGTGGTATTTTATATATTTTTTATTCAAATTTTTTTGT
>CAMWKY010000198.1 GCA_947174965.1 uncultured Ruminococcus sp.
ATGTATGTTTTATAAACTTTAGGAACTACATCAGAATCATCTATTACAGAAAAGTAAACCCAGTTTATATCATTCAATTTTTCAATTGTTTCTGCTGAAAAATCATTGAAAGTCCAAGAATGATTAGAACTTGATAACTTGAAGTGCTTATATTCATACAAATTTCCAAATCTGTCTTCCGCATCTGGAGTATGTGCATGACCATTGATTATTTGATGGTTAAAGTAATGTGCTATCAATACTTCATATATTTTGCTATTTGTATAAATATCATTAATTCCTATTGATAAAAAATAATCACTAAATCTTTTTAGTTCAATAAGTAACTGGTTGAAATTTTTCATATAGATCACCTCACATATCCATTATAACCTAAAGCAAATTGTGTGTGGTGACTATTTGTAACTTTTAAAAATGTATATGATGACTATATAGATAATTCAGTATTTGACTACAAAAAAATTTTCATAAATACAATACTATTCTACTCCAACTCCCTCTCCTTTTTCTTCTCCTGTTGATTTCTTTTATTCCTATAATAATCCTCAAACGTCTGATGAGCATAATTCAGTTCTTTAATCTCAGACTTTAAAACTGAATATTCAATACAAGTAATGATTTACATTTTTATATCAAATAATTATTCCAACTGTGTATTTTTCTTTTTCTGCTGAATTTGACTTCGTTCCTGCCTGAGATATTCGTCAAGTTGCTGACGGCAATACTCTAACTCCTTATTGCGTGCCACAACTTCATTATACTGTTTGTTTAAGTTGTCAAATTCTGCTGTTTTTTCAGAAATTTGTTTATCAAGAGTTGGCACATTCGGAAAATGATTATCGGGAAAATATTCCTGTAACTGCTTTAAAGCCTGATTATGTGCAAAAATTTCAACCTGATGCTCCTTTTCAAATTTGGATTTCTTACGTCCTGAAAGCGTTTTCATTTCATCAATAACAGGCTTATGTTTCAGCAATTTGACAACAGCCTGTTTTTTCTTTTTCAATAAGCTGATTTCTTTCTGCAATGGCTCTAATTTGCCGACAAGCGCACCACGGACAGCCATTCCAGAAAGACATTTATCTTCCAAATCCACGTTATCCTGAACACTATATTTTGTGAGCATATTTATGATTTTTGATGCGTTTTTCATATTCTGCAAGTCTGCCCAACGTTGCAAGCCAGATGAAAACTGCATCTGTTCTGTATCGGTGCGGATAATGCTATAATCGAGCTTGTAATTCATGAATTTTTTGTAATTCTCGATACGTCTTTTAATCTGCGAAGTTTCATAGTACCAGCCTAAAGTACGTGAACGTGTAAATCTTTCCTGTCCGTTCAGACGGAATTTTAAGTCAATTCTGTGGTTGGGATTATATTCAATATCAATACCATGCTGTTGGCACTTGATGAGAAAATCATCAAAGTCGACAGCTATTTTTACGACTTCATCAATCGCAAGTTTCAGCTTTGATTTCCACGAATTATTTTTCTGATTCTGTTCCCATTCATAGTGATTTTTACCCTTGCTGACCTGTGGATTTTTGATAACATAAAGTCCATACTTCTCGCAGATTTCATCAGAAATATTCCGTATTTTTGCCCATACACGTTCAAACTTTTTTCCTTGATTAAATTCAGTTTCAAAAGTCTTTTTTGTGAACATATTTGTATTATTTACGATTATGTGATTGTGTATGTGGTCATGGTCAATGTGTGTTGCAAGAATATACTGATAATCATTGCCGAAAAGTTTCTGACAAAGTTCCATTCCGATACGCTGAGCCTGTTCGGGGGTGACTTCATCAGGAGCGAAACTTTGAATAATATGCTGTGCTAAAATGGTACTTCTTCCACTTCCACAGGCCTTGATTTTGGTGAACTGTTCTGTTGCTGTTCGTGCATCAACTGAGCAGCCACTACTAATAACAAGCTCGCCGTTTCGGGTTTTGTTTCTGTCAATGATGTACTGAATTGATTTATTGAGTGTAGTTCTGATAGAATGGATACTTGTAATTGCCATAATTCCTGAATTTCCTCCCTGATTTCCTGCAAATCTTCAGCGTAAAGATTGCCTGTAGAATTAACCCGTGTGACTATCTGATTTATATTGTTTGCAATGCCTGAAATCTGCCTGTTCTGCGTCATAAATTTATCCTCATCAAGCACAATATTCAGGCTTGATAATGCACTTCTGCGGAGATATTCGCCAAGAGTTTTTGCATACGATTTTTTAAAGCGTTCATCAATGATTTTCAGTTCATCTTCGGTCACTCTGAACTGTAGTATTTTACTGCGTTTTTTCTTTTCTGAGGCGGTATTTTCCTCACTTTTTTCAAGCACTTTTTCGGCAAGTTCAAGTGCTAAGTCATCAATATTTTTTTCCATTAAATGCTCCGTTTCTTCTGTTTTTGAGTTTTAAATTAAAGGGGTTTCAGGGGAAGTTTTTCCCCTGACAAGCAGGCGTGTTTTGTGTTCAAATCTTCGATTTGTAATACAAAATACCGTGCTTGCTACACTTCTTCGAATATTTTCTCTTCGCTATGATTGTCATATCATTCCGTACTTCTGCACACTTAGCACGCTTAATATAAAATGTTCATAATTCCAGCAGAAAAAGAAATAATAATGTTTTTCAGTCAGCTATATATATAAACAGAAAATAAATGTGCAAGCGTGCCAATGGCTATATATAGAAAAATTATGTGTGCTGAAATATGTGCAGTAAAGCGTGCAGAAATCGTTGAAACGTGCCGTTAATACATAATACTTGGCGGTTTATACGTGTATCTGATGCCGATAAAACCTCTTGCTCTTTGATTTTCGGCATTGACAGCGTGTTCAGTATATGTTATTCCATAATCAGAAGCATGATTTTTTACAAATCCGCTAAATGTTTTCTTTGAAAGAGTATCAAGATTATTAAGATGACACCAGCTTTCATAAGCCCAGTAAAGTTCTTTTGAAAGTATCTGTCCGTTAGGGTCGTATTTAAACCAATGTTCACTCTCCAGAAAAGGAATAATATTATTGCTTTCACGTTCAGAATTTATAATATTCTGTCCTGCTTTTTCACTCAAAGTAAAATCAAAATCATTTGATATAAGTCTTTCTAATCCCTGCAAGCACCAAATGAAAATACTTTCTTTTTCAGCAAGAAATTTTTCAGTCAAATGCTTGTCGTTTATTCTGCCTTTCGGAACTGGTTTAGCTGTAAGAATAATCTGTCTTCGGAAAAATCCGTAACTCCTGTCATATAGTGCGGATATTGGTGCGTTTCCGAATGCTATAATTCTTGTGTAAAGTAATGCCTGAAATGCCGGCTGTCCTTTTGGTTCAATTTCAAGAGGGATTTCAGCTGTGATTAACTGTTTCAAGAAGTCTGTTTTTTCAAGTGCAGACATATCCATATCATCATCAATCATGCACAATCTACCAACAAGTTTTACTTTATTAAAACGTGCTGATGCACCATTGTCAAGTCCTGATACACTTCCCGAAACAGCGTTTTTGTTTCCCATAATCTCAAAAAGAATCTTTCCTATTCTTGACTTACCTTCACCGCCGCTACCTGAAATCATTATCATTTTCTGCGCTCTTGTACTCGGTACAAGAAGATAACCCATATATTCCTGCAATGTGAGTATATCAGTCGGCTCAAGCAGTTCATTCAGGAATTTCAGCCACTTTTTAGGATAAACAGGTTCACTGTTATAATTGACATTCAAGCGGTTAATAGCAAAATATTTCTTATCAGTGAAGATAAATCTGTTTCCATCAAGGACAAGAGTTCCGTTGCCGACATGAATAATATTCTCGTTTACATCAGGAGCAGGGCAATAACATTTAATCTTCATTGCCTCAATAAGTCTTTTTGTGCGGTCTGCAACGTTTTTTTCAATATACGGTCTTATTCTGTTATAAATATCCCTCGAAAGTTCAGGAATAGTATACTCGCCGTCTATATCGTAGAAAATGCCGTTAATACAGTAAAGCCTGTGATACCATAGATATTCTGTACAGAAATCATCTTCATTGATAACATTACCATTCCACCATTTCGGGAAATCATTGAAAATCATACTGTTCTGCTGTTCTCGTTCCTTTTCTTTCAGAAGTTTCAAGGCTTTTTCTTTGTATGGTTTTACGAGACGGTCAAAATCTCCTGTAAGTTTGTACTTCTTTGCTGTCTGGCGAAGTGATGTTATATACTGCAAAATAGCGATTTCATCAGTTAGAGTGAGGATATTTTCATAGAGTTCCGTTTTATTTAAAATATCATCATAGGAAATAACATCTTCTTTTTCTGTCTGCTGACTTTCATCAGGAGTCATATTCTTATTCTCAATTTCTTCATTCATCAAATAACTCCTCGTTCTTTGCAGTGACTTCACGGAAATATCCTAAATCCTCCCATACTTTTTTGTCTGGACAGAGATAGTTATACTCGCTTGAACCGTCTTTCTTGAAAGCATATCCGAAACGAAAAATACCTTTCTGAAGTCCGATGCGTATGTACTGCGGGTCTTTGCCTGTTGCCTGTGCGATTTCCTTAATAGGAACATTTCTGCCTGTAAAAGACGGCATTTCATTGTTTTTCATATTAAATTACCTCCGATTATATATTTTTCTCTAATCGTACGAAAGAAATTCAGAAAATCTCTTGACAATCCTCTGCGTTTCTGATATAATTG
>CAMWKY010000199.1 GCA_947174965.1 uncultured Ruminococcus sp.
ATACCGGAGTTATGCCTTGTTGCACTTATCGGCGGTACATCTTCGGGAAAATCAACATTTGCAAAAAAGCATTTTCTTCCGACAGAAATTTTGTCATCAGATTTTTTTCGTGGCATGGTATCTGATGACGAAAATAATCAGAATGTTTCAGGTCAGGCATTTGATTTGCTTTTCTATGCTGCAAACAAGCGACTTGACAACATGAAACTTACTGTAATTGATGCAACAAATGTTCAGCAGAGTGCAAGAAAACAGGTGCTTGAAGTTGCAAGGGAACAGAACGTTCATGCAGTGGCAATAGTGCTTAATATGCCTGAAAGTCTCATGCAGGAGCGAAATAAAGTACGTTCCGACAGAAATCTGCCCGAAAGAGTAATAAGTCAGCATTGCAGAGATGTAAAGCGCAGTATAAAGGGCTTGAAGCGTGAGGGATTCCGTTTTGTTTATGTGATAAATTCTCCTGAACAGCTTGAAAATGTCGAGATTATCCGCACAAAAATGTGGAATGACAAGAAAGATGAACATAGTCCGCTTGATATAATCGGGGATATTCATGGCTGTTGTGATGAACTTGAAATGCTCCTTGAAAATTTAGGCTATATTAAGGAATCATGTGGATATATTCACCCTGACGGCAGAAAAGCAGCATTTTTAGGTGATTTCTGCGACAGAGGAAACAGAAATGCCGATGTTCTGCGTATTGTAATGGATATGGTTAAATCGGGTAATGCTATAGCAGTTCCAGGAAATCATGATGTAAAACTGTTGAAATATCTCAGGGGAAAGCCAGTTTCAGCTACTCACGGCATGGATAAGACGATAGCAGAAATAGAGGCAAAAGGGGACGAATTTAAGTCGGAAGTTGCAAAGTTCATAGACGGTCTTATAAGTCACTATATGCTTGATTACGGAAAAATTGTCATTGCTCATGCAGGAATAAAACAGGAGTACATTGGCAGAGGTTCGGCAAGAGTGCGTGAATTTTGCTTGTACGGTGAAACAACAGGTGAAAAAGATGAATACGGCTTGCCTGTTCGTCTTGACTGGACGGCTGATTACAGAGGTCGTGCAACAGTGGTTTATGGTCATATTGCTGGAAAAGAAGTGCGACAGCTTAATAAGACTTTCTGTATTGATACAGGCTGTGTTTTCGGCGGAAAACTTACAGCATTCCGCTATCCTGAAAAAGAGATTGTTAGCGTTGACGCACTTAAGCAGTATTATGAGCCAGTAAAGCCACTGGAGCAGACTTTTAATGAAAATATGGGTGATATGCTTACAGTCGGTGATTTCAACCATAAGCTTCATATTACTACAGAACTTATTCAGTCGATTGATATTCATGAAAACAATTCAGCAGCTGCACTTGAAATAATGTCAAGATTTTCGGCAGACCCTCATTGGCTGATTTACTTACCGCCTACCATGTCACCATGTGAAACAAGTAATCTTGACGGATTTCTTGAACACCCATTGCAAGCGTTTGAGTATTACAGAAGTAAAGGCATACAAAATGTCGTATGCGAGAAAAAGCACATGGGTTCACGTGCAGTTATTGTACTTTGCAGAAATGCCGATACAGCAAGAGAACGTTTCGGCATAACTGACGGCACAAACGGCATAATCTACACAAGAACAGGCAGACGCTTTTTTGAAGATGCAGACACGGAAACAGCAATTCTTGACGGGCTTAATAACGCCCTCACACAGACAAATTTCTGGACGGACTTCAATACAAACTGGATTTGTCTTGATACAGAGTTGATGCCATGGAGCGAAAAGGCGCAGGGTCTTATCCGTACACAGTACGCCCCGACAGGTCGTGCAGGTTTAGGTGGATTATCTGCATCAGTGAAAGCACTGGAGCAGGCTTGTACAAGAAAAAATATTGCTTATGATGTTGACAGTAAAACATCAGGGCAGAATGTGAATTTAAGTGAACTGCTTGAAAAGTTTAACAGCAAATTATCTGACATACAGAATTATAAAAAGGCGTACGGTGAATACTGCTGGACGGTATCTTCTGTTGACGATTACAGGATAGCACCGTTTCATATACTTGCTTGTGAAGATAAAGTTTTCAGCGGTGAAAAACACGTATGGCACATGGAAACGATAAAGAAATACATAACAGGCATTGACAGTATTTTTATGGAGACACCATATATATGTGTTGATACGGAGGACGAAAAAAGTGTGCAGAATGGCATTGAATGGTGGCTGAATCTCACTGGAAACGGCGGAGAAGGTATGGTTGTAAAGCCTGAAACATTTATTGCAGTGCAGGGAAACAAGCTTTTACAGCCAGCCGTGAAATGTCGTGGACAAGAATATCTGCGAATTATTTACGGTGCGGAATATCTTGAATCATATCATCTGCAAAGACTGAAAAAGCGTTCACTTAGTCGCAAGCGCACACTTGCACTCAAAGAATTTTCATTAGGTATGGAGTCATTGACCCGCTTTGTGAAAAAAGAACCGCTGTATAGAGTACATGAATGTGTATTCGGAGTACTTGCATTTGAAAGTGAGCCTGTTGACCCACGATTATAAGAACAAAAGCGACTGAATTACGGTCGCTTTTTATTATCTGAAAAAATTTTTCTGAAAATGCACGAAAAAGGTCTGTTCAGTTGTATTATAAGTAGAGGGGGGATAGAAATGAATGAAAGCAATATATCATTATACGCTTTTCGAAAATATGGTGATATGGTATTAAGAACAGCATATGCGTGTAGCGGAAATTATGCCGAAGCGGAGGACATAACGCAGGATATTTTTTTACTTCTGCATACAAAGCCTGTTAATTTTGAGAGTGACGAACATTTAAAAGCGTGGCTATTGAAAGTAGCTGTAAACAAGTGCAAGAATTTAAAAAGAAGTTTCAGAATCAGCCATACACAGTCACTTGATGAAACAAGTGAAAAACTGGCATACTATAATTTTGAATCGGGAGAGAGTGAAATCCGTGAAAAAATCAGAGCATTGCCGACAAAATATTCCTCTGTAATATATCTTTACTATTATGAGGGATATAAGATACATGAGATTGCCGAAATATTAGGCAAAAAACCGAATACAGTAAGTTCACTTTTACAGCGTGGCAGACAAAAATTAAAACTTGAATTGGAGGAATCGTAATGAAAAAGAACGATTATAAGAATCATCTTGACAGAATCAAGTGCAGTGACGAATTAAAGGTGAGAATGGAAAAAATACTTTCTGCTGAACCTGATGGCGAATATGCAGACAGCGTAAGCCATGTTGAATATGCTCCAAAAGTGAACTGGTCAAAATGGTCGGCTGTTGTGGCATCTGCTGTACTCATTACAGGCTTGTGTGGAATTGCAGTCATGAATCTGAAAGGCGGTGTTGATTTGCCGATAACGTCGAGTGGAGTACAAAGCACGTCTGAAACAGAAAACGAAATATCAGAATACAGAATAGCTCTTTCTGTCATGGGCGAATACAGCAAACCCGACGGACATTATACATCATTTGGTGCATTGCCTGATGATGCAGTAAAAGAAATTGTGACGGCAATTAAAGAATCTACTCCAACAGATGACACAAGATATTTGCACAATACAAAATCAGAGGCATTGACCCTTATAATCAGAGGAGCAGAAAGCTATACATTGAATATCGACAACAATGGTTGCAGGTATATCGACAGAGACGGCGAAAGGATAACTGAATACAATTATTTCGGCTTATATGAATCATTGTGCGGTATAATTGCAAGGTATCTTCCTTACTGCGACTGGAACTGTGTTGTAGGAAATATCGGGCAGGGTACAGGCAGACGACTTGCAGAAGCATTTGAAAATCACATTGACGAATTTGAAATAATAGATAATTATGAGCCTGACGAAACAGAAATGAGATTTTTCAGTTCGGGTTCATTCGGTGGACTTATCAAGCCTGACGGCAGTTTCAGAATAATATATGACAATGAACAACAGTCAGTATGTTTCAGGTCGTCACCTGAATTTTATGAAGAAGTATATTCAGGAGTTACAAATCAACTCTCCGAAAAAATATCAAGTACAAAGGTCTTATTTTATACAAGTAGTCAGGGGCAGAGCAATTATAGTTTCTCTGTTCAGGATACTGAATTACTTCCATTATGTGAAGCTATAGAAAAATTGAAGTGGACAGTACATTACAACGGAGAACAGCCGTCAGCTTTCTACGGAGTGAACACTCTTGAATTTTCAGTTGACGGTACAATAATATATGATTCTCAATCAAATATAACATATGTTGCGGAAAATCAGGATACATCAATAATAACAGATGCACTTGAAGAAATTGTAAATTCAGATAAAACTGCAAAACTTCTCAAGATGATTATTGATTCTGAAAATCTGACAAGTACAATAGAGGGTAATGTTGAATTTTATTATACCTGTTATGTGAATGATGAAGCATATTATTTAGGCGGTATGGGTTATACAGTATGTGATGTCAAGAACAAATATCAGTATACAACAATTGAAAACGATACAGACGATTATTACGGTGAATTTATCATGCAGAAAGGAGAATGGCAGTATAAGGAATGGGGTAGACAGATTCTGAATATTAACGGAAATAATACTGACGAGCGTGTATCAGAAGGAGGATTATTTTTTAATTTATCTGTTATTGCATACGAAAATATCAGAAGAAGTCTTTATG
>CAMWKY010000200.1 GCA_947174965.1 uncultured Ruminococcus sp.
CTGTCATATTAATAATCAACTTAAAAATCCAAATTATGTGTATAAATAGCAGTCCTGAAAAATCAGGACTGTTTTATTATACTAACAAATATAAAAAGCATGAATGATTTTTACATTGTTTATTTATTGACAAACTTGCTGAAATGGTGTAAAATATAATTATCAAAACCGAAAGGAATGATTTAAAATGGGTTTAACACTTACAGAAAAAATATTAAAGGCTCATCTTGTTGACGGTGAGTACGTAAAGGGTCAGGAAATCGGAATTAAAATCGACCAGACTCTTACGCAGGATGCTACAGGTACTATGGCATATCTTGAATTTGAGGCTATGGGCGTACCAAGAGTAAAAACAGAGCGTTCAGTTGCTTATATCGACCATAATACACTCCAGAGCGGATTTGAAAATGCAGACGACCACCGCTTTATTGGCAGTGCAGCTAAAAAGCATGGCATCTATTTTTCACGTCCCGGAAACGGCATCTGTCATCAGGTACACCTTGAAAGATTCGGTATCCCTGGAAAAACTCTTATCGGTTCAGACAGCCATACTCCAACTGGTGGCGGTATCGGTATGATTGCTATCGGAGCAGGCGGACTTGATGTTGCTGTTGCAATGGGTGGCGGTGCGTATTACATAACCTGCCCTAAAGTTGTAAAAGTAAATCTTACAGGAAAGCTCAGTTCATGGGTATCTGCAAAAGATGTTATTCTTGAAGTATTAAAGAGAATGTCTGTTAAAGGCGGTGTAGGAAAGGTTATTGAGTACGTCGGCGAGGGTGTAAAGACACTTTCTGTTCCTGAACGTGCAACAATTACAAATATGGGTGCTGAACTTGGTGCAACTACTTCTATTTTCCCGTCTGACGAAATTACAAAGCAGTTCCTTGAAGCACAGAAGCGTGGCGAAGTATGGACTCCGCTTTCAGCTGATGATGATGCAGAGTACGACGAGGAAATCAATATCAATCTCAGTGAACTTGTACCGCTTGCAGCTTGTCCGCACTCTCCTGACAATGTAAAGAGTGTTGAGGAAATCGGCAATCTTAAAATCGACCAGGTATGTATCGGCTCATGTACAAACTCATCACTTCTTGATATGCTCAAAGTTGCACACATATTAAAGGGCAAGACTGTTCACCCTGATGTATCACTTGCAATTGCTCCCGGTTCAAAGCAGGTTCTTAACATGATGGCTGAAAACGGAGCTTTGGCAACTCTTATTGATGCAGGTGCAAGAATACTTGAAAGTGCGTGCGGTCCTTGCATTGGTATGGGACAGTCACCTAATTCAAAGGGTATTTCACTCCGTACATTCAACAGAAACTTTGAGGGACGTTCAGGAACAAAGGACGGTCAGATTTATCTTGTATCACCTGAAATGGCTGCAATTTCCGCAATCAATGGCTATCTTACAGACCCACGTGAAATAGGTGAAATGCCTGAATTTAAGCTCCCTGATGAGTTTACAATCAACGACAATATGGTTGTACCGCCTGCACCTGTTGAGGAAATGGAAAATGTTGAAATTCTCAGAGGACCAAATATCAAGCCATATCCTGAAACTTCACCACTTCTTGAAACAATTGATGCTCCTGTATCACTTAAAGTCGGCGATAATATCACTACCGACCATATCATGCCTGCTGGTTCAAAGATACTTCCGCTTCGTTCAAATGTACCGAAGATTTCGCAGTATTGCTTTGCTGTATGTGACGAAAGTTTCCCGAAACGTGCTGAAAGACTTGGCAAGAGTATTATTGTCGGCGGTTCAAACTACGGACAGGGTTCATCACGTGAACACGCTGCACTTGCTCCGCTTTATCTTGGTGTAAAGGCTGTACTTGTTAAGTCATTTGCAAGAATCCACCGTGCTAATCTCATAAATGCAGGTATTCTTCCGCTTACTTTTGTAAATGAAGCTGATTACGACAAAATCAACGAAGGTGACGAGCTTCTTCTTGCTGACATCAGAAAAGCTGTTGCAGAGGGCAAAACTGAACTCACTGTAATTGACAAGACAAATGGTGCTGAAATTCCTGTACTCTGCGAACTTTCGGGACGTACAAAGGATATTATCCTTGCAGGCGGACTTCTTGACTATACAAGAGAAAGTATGAAGTAATAACTTGGTTGGATTAGTCAAAATACTAGTATTTTTTACAGTTTTACTACTGTTTTTCTGGGGTTTGAATATTTATAAGCATATATGTTTCGGCTGGACGAAGTTTCAGAAAGTGACTGATACAGTCGGAGCAGTAATGCTTCTGGGATTTTTGGTTATGCTGATTATTCCGCTTATGAAATAGGGTGATATTATGGGATTACGGGACGATATTAAAGAATCAATAGACAGCATTAATGAAGATGTAGAAATTGAAACATGGCGAAACAAAAAACAACCTGAAAAATATGCAGGATTTGGCAACAGAGGAACTCCCGAAGGTGATGCGTGGTTTAAGATGATGATACCGCACCTTATCGGTTTCGGAATAGGGCTTGCTGTTGCAAGACTTTTCAGCTGTAAATTTGTCGGCTATATCATTTTCGGGGTGATATTTGCGTATCTCACGGGAGTTTACAAAAGTCATACATTTGACAAAATTTCTTGGAAATACGCATTTATCAAAAATGCACTTCTTTCATTAAGATGGATTTTAATAGCTGTTTTTTCGCTTATTCTTGGTTTCATTATGCACAAATATGATATAAAATAAATAACTTTGCAATTGTGGAGAAAAGCAGATAAATTTTCTTACGGAGGTATAAACCAATGGCAAAAATTATTATGAAAACACCGCTTGTTGAAATGGACGGCGACGAAATGACAAGAGTTCTCTGGCAGTGGATTAAGGATATTCTCCTTACACCATATGTTGAACTTAATACAGAATACTATGATTTAGGTCTTGAAAACAGAGAGGCTACAAAAGATAAGGTTACAATGGATTCAGCAGAGGCTACTAAAAAATACGGTGTTGCTGTAAAATGCGCTACAATCACACCAAATGCTGCACGTATGCCCGAATATAACCTGACACAGATGTGGAAATCCCCTAATGGTACTATCAGGGCAGCCCTTGACGGTACAGTTTTCAGAACTCCTATTATCGTAAAGGGCATTGAGCCGTATATCCCTACATGGACAAAGCCTATTACAATTGCACGTCATGCTTATGGTGACGTTTACAAGAATACTGAAATGCGTGTTGAAAAAGGCTGTAAGGCTGAACTTGTTGTTACAGACGAAAACGGCAATGAAACAAGAGAACTTATACACGATTTTTCAAAGTGCGATGGTATTATTCAGGGACTTCACAATCTTGATGATTCCATTGCAGGATTTGCAAGAGCTTGTCTGAATTATGGTCTTGACCTGAAACAAGATGTATGGTTTGCATCAAAAGATACAATTTCCAAAAAATACGACCACAGATTCAAGGATATTTTCGCTGAAATTTACGAAAATGAATATAAGGAGAAGTACGAAGCCGCAGGCATTGAGTATTTCTATACACTTATTGATGATGCTGTTGCACGTGTAATCCGTTCAAACGGCGGATATATATGGGCTTGCAAGAACTATGACGGTGATGTTATGTCCGATATGGTTTCAACAGCTTATGGCAGTCTTGCTATGATGACTTCCGTACTCGTTTCACCTGACGGTATATATGAGTATGAAGCTGCTCATGGTACAGTACAGCGTCACTATTACAAGTATCTCAAAGGTGAGGAAACCTCCACAAACTCTGTTGCAACTATTTTTGCATGGAGTGGTGCATTACGCAAGAGGGGCGAGCTTGACAACACACCTGAACTTTGTGATTTTGCTGATAAGCTGGAAAAGGCTACAATTCAGACTATTGAAAGCGGTGTAATGACAGGCGACTTATATCTTATCTCAAAACTTGAAAATAAGAGAAAGGTTGATTCAAAAACATTCCTTGAGGAAATCAAAATCAATCTTGACAAACTTATGTAATTAAACAGAAAGGCAATAAAAATGTCAAAAGATGCAATCTCAAATTCCGTAATAAGACGACTTCCGAGATATTACCGTTTTCTTGGTGAACTTGAATCAAATGGATATGTGCGAATCTCATCAAGAGAACTTGCCGAAAAAATGGGACTCACCGCATCACAGATTCGTCAGGATTTCAACTGTTTCGGTGAATTTGGACAGCAGGGCTATGGCTATAATGTCAGCGGTTTAAGAGATGAAATCGGAAAAATACTTGGACTTGACAAAACAACTCCCATGATTCTTTTAGGTGCTGGAAATCTTGGCAGAGCTATTGCATCACATATTGATTTTCAAAGCAAAGGCTTTGAACTTGTCGGAATTTTTGATGCAAATCCTGATATTATCGGGAAAAAAATCGGCAGTATAACAGTAAGCAATATCAGTGAACTTGAAAATTTCTGCAACAGAAATCACCCTGTTTCTGCTATTCTCTGTATTCCGAGAGATTCAGCTATAAAAGAAACTGAACGTCTTATAAATCTTGGTATACGGGCATTCTGGAATTTCACTCATTATGACCTCAGAATCCATCATGAAAATATTGCTGTTGAAAATGTTCATCTTGGCGACAGTCTCACAACACTTTCCTATGCTATTAAATCAGATTATCCAGATTGACTTATTTTTTCAGCAGGGTTTTTTC
>CAMWKY010000201.1 GCA_947174965.1 uncultured Ruminococcus sp.
CTCCCTTATCAATATTATCCTTTTCAACGTCAAGACGTTCTAAAACTATTTCTTTCTGCACTTCCCTGAATCCTATTTCTTTATAAAAGCTCACTCTTACATCAAGTGCAAGGAGAAATGCCCTTTTATTGAGATTATTCAGAAAATACGCAAGCCATTTAAGAAACTCCCTTGCATATCCGCTTCCCCTCGCTGAAACTTTTGTTGCAACCTGCCCTATAAGTACCTCGTCACCTATATCAAACACAATTGAAGCTGTTGTGCAGTTTTTGTATGTGAAAACGTGACTTATACCATGACGGCATCTATGGGAAGTATCGGTATACCATAATGAAAAATCGGCAATATTCGGAAATCCCTCACTTAATATTCTGTATACTTCAGGTAAATCAGGTTTAAAGTCAACATTGCTTTCATCAAATGACATATTATTATCGGGAACAAGTTCAAAGATAGTGCGGTTAAGTACCTGATAATGTTCGCCGATATTGATTTGCTGTAGTATTCTTGTATCGCCCTCAACTCTGAACGGCAGATTCATACTAATAAAGAATTGCAGTTCCTCTGTTGCATCAAGTTTTCCGTCTGTACAGATAATAAGCGTTGAATTTATAATAAACATAAACCCGATACCTGATTCGTCAGTTATCTTGTAAAATCGGCAGAAATCATAACCTGCTCCGTATGCTTTCATATATGCAATTATTTTTCTGCCTGAAAGCGACTGCATAAGCAAATCCTTATCAAGTTCACTGTCACTCTTAATAAGCTTTATCATAATTCATGCACCTTTTTTGCCAGTTCTTTAACAAGTACAGATGTATTTTCAAAGTCCGCCCAGTTTATCACACATGACGGAGAATGTAAATATCGGCACGGAACAGACACAGCTATTGTACGCACACCACGTCCGCTAAGATGTATAGCACCGCTGTCATTTCCGCCTGCAATCATGGTTTTAGTCTGACACGGAACATTTATTTCTTTTGCTGTATCAAATGCAAGCTTATAGAGTTCCTTATCATAAACAGTACTTCTGTCCATAAATCCGACTACAGCACCCTTTCCAAGCTGACACACTTTCTTTGCACCTGATACGCCGTCAATATCACCTGCTGTTGTAGCTTCTAAAACAATGGCAAAATCAGGCTGAACAGCAAATGCACTTACTCTTGAACCACGCAAGCCAATTTCTTCCTGTACGTTGAATACAAAATATGTATCGTATTCAGGTTTTTCCTGAATCATCTTTATCATCATTGCACAGCCTGCACGGTCGTCAATCGCTTTCGATTTTATACAGTCACCTATCTCAATAAAATCAGAATTAAAGTAAACACAGTCGCCGAGAGATACGTATTTTTCCGCATCTTCTCTTGAATCTGCACCAATATCAATATATAAGCTGTCTGTTTTTGGTGGAACTTCTCTTTCCTCTTTGCTAAGATTATGCACTGCTGTTGAGCCGACAACACCGCTTATACTGCCGACTTTTACTTGTCTGCCTATGATTACAGAGGTATCAACTCCACCCACTTCGCCAAAGCAGAGTGTACCATCATCATTGATATATGTAACAATAAAGCCTACTTCGTCCATGTGCGCACAAATCATCACTTTTTTGTCAGATTTTTTTCTGCCCTTGCAAAAGCATATCAGATTGCCGAGATTATCAACTGTATATTCGCAGTAATCTTTTATTTTGCCGATTATATTCTCACGGACTGCCGTTTCATCACCTGAAACACCGTTTACAAGGCATAATTCTTTCAATAACTCTTTCATTTTTCAGCCTCCTATATATTTTGCAAGAAGTTCCGCTGTATATCTCACGTCGGTAAGGTCAATAACTTCAACAGGAGTGTGCATATTTCTCAAAGGAATCGAAACAGTGCAGACTTCCGCACCATCACGGCTGACTGAATACTGGTCGGCATTTGTTGATGTCAGTCCGTTCATGACTTCAATCTGATAAGGCAGATTTGCTGATTTTGCCGTATTTATAAGTTCCATAGAGATATTGCGGGACAAGCACGGAGATATGCCAATCATTGCACCTTTTCCGAGATAACCGCATTTCTTCTCATTTTCACCATTTGTATAAGCAAAACTAACATCAACAGCTAAAGCAATATCCGCATCAAGCTGATATGCTCCGATTTTTGCTCCTCTTTCACCTAATTCTTCTTGCGTGGAGAAGATAACAGCAACATTGTATTTCGTCTCACAGCCCTGTAATAACTCCAGCGCATAAAGTATAGATGCAACACCGCATCTGTCGTCCAATGCTCCGCCTGTTATACGCTCATTGAGCAGACTTTTACACTTCACATCAAAAGTAACTGAATCCCCTAAAGACACAATCTTTTCAAGTTCATTTTTTGACATTCCCGTATCTATTGCAATATCATCAACAGCAAGTACTTTTCCGTCTCCCTTTGTAAGATGTGGCGGAACAGAACATATAACACCTCTTATATTCTCTTTTCCGTGAATAACAATCGGTTGAGCTGGCAATAATCTTCTGTCAATACCGCCGATATTCCCTACTTTTATAAAGCCGTCATCTGTTATATATGTTACAACAAATCCAATCTGGTCTATGTGTGCATCAAGGACAAGCAGTTTTTTGTCATTACTATATGTTCCGAACTTTCCTATAACATTTCCATTTATGATTTCTGCGTCAGGACAGTATTTTTTCAGCATGGCAAGAGCCGTTTCAGATGCTTTGGATTCACTTCCTGATGCTCCGTCCGCTTCTGATAATGCGAAAACAGTTTCTTTGAGATTCATAAAAATAATCCTTTCTTGTAAAATTGATTCAAAGTATATTATATCACGGATATTATCTTTTGTCAAACTGAAAAATCAAAAAAACCATAGCACTTATGACAAAATCATAATACTATGGCTTTTTAGTTTATTCTTTTACAGGAAGTGAAGTATACATTTTTGCTTCGTATTTCTGAATTGCAATAGCATCAAGACCAGTTACACCGTCTCCACGATTACAGCAGTCGGCATTTATAAGACCCTGTTCTGAAAGATTGTATTTGTCTCTGTTGCCGAGATACTGTATTATTGCAGTAGCATCTGCTATATTAAGTGCGCCGTCGCAGTTTGCATCACCGACAATATTCTTATCTTCTGTCTTATCAGTTGTTGTGGTTGAAACAGATGTTGTTGTCGGAGATGACGGACTACCACTATAATAATCGGAAAGAGAAATTCCGCTGTTGGACTGTCCGAGTTTGATTTTATGGTCAAGACTGATAAACTTGCCGTCTTCTGTCTGCCAGAGAGCAGGTTTAACAAGTGCATATTTTTCTTCGTCCCATTCTGTCCAGTTTGTACCACCTGCAATAAGTCCGCCCGTATCTCCTGAATTTTCATTGAAGCACCAGAATGTATGGTGAATACGCTTTTCAATCATGTAATCCCTGAGAATTGTAAGCCACTTTGTATTGTCGCCTGTTGGGTCATCTTCACCAATAAATCCGCCCCATTCACCCATTAAAAGCGGGGAGATATTTTCCTCAACAAGATAAGCCCATGTATCATACCAATAATCATCAAGAAGTGTTTCACGTGTAAAGTCTTTGTTAAACCACGACTGAGCATAAACAAGCGGACCGTAATCGTGCGGAGAGTAAACAAGCTGTGACTGATGTTCACCAAGATTGACAGGAAAATCCCTTGCTCCACGGAAATTTCCACCCCACCATGCACCATGATATGGCTGTTTGCTTTCATCACCATAGTGTGCATAGTCTGTTGATGGTGAATCCCAGTCAAAACCATTTTCAAACTTCGGATAAACTTCGATACCCTCTACCATAATAAGCAGGTTCGGATTTGCACTTAAAACAGCTTCCGCACCTATTTCAGCAGCATATCGCCAGTTGTTTTGGTCGGAAGAACCGTCCCACTTTGCAAAATTGCCCTCATCTTTTTTGCCGTGCGGTTCATTTTTCAGGTCTATTGCGATAATTGTGTCGTCGTCTTTGTAGTAGTCGGCAAACCACGAAAGAGCCTCCAGCCAGTCGTCAACGGAATACTTGTCATTATACCAGAGCGGATATTGATGTCCAGCTGATGCAGTTTCCGCACTATGTATATCCATCATTATCTTGATGCCGTTTTCTCTGCACCATTCAACAGCCTGATTCCATATATCAAAGCTGTATTTTGGTGTACCGCCAACAGTTCCGTCAACAGTAAGTTCAGGATTCGTCCATTCATTTACTTTTATAATGTCATCAGGCTCATTGTTTTTCCATTGGAGCAGAATTTGAGTTGACATAGGCACACGCAGAAGATTGAAGCCATGTTCTGCAATAGAATTAATCGCCCAGTGCATATTCAGACTCCATACGCCGTCAAAAACCTGACTTCCTACATTATAGCCGAACCAGTTACAGCCCGTAAGCCATACAGGGTTGCCGTTCATGTCAACAATTTCAGCCTTTTCATTGACATGAAGCCAGTCGTCGTGATATTCGTCTGGAGCTGCATCAACTGAAATTTCAGGAACATATGTGGTTGCAGTAGTTACAAGAAGTACAGCAGAAAATACAGCCGACATTTTTTTCAATATATTCATCAAAAATC
>CAMWKY010000202.1 GCA_947174965.1 uncultured Ruminococcus sp.
GTTCAATAATATCATATTTATTTGTAACAGATTCAAGTGAAACAAGAGCCTTGTTAATCTTCATGTAAAGGTCTCTGCCCTCGTCAAGCACGTATGCAATACCGCCCGACATACCAGCCGCAAAGTTCTTGCCTGTTCTTCCGAGAATTACAGCACGTCCGCCAGTCATGTACTCACAGCCGTGGTCGCCTACACCCTCACATACTGCAATCGCACCTGAATTTCTTACACAGAATCTTTCGCCTGCAATACCATTTATGAAAGCTTTACCGCTTGTTGCACCGTAAAGCACAACATTTCCTGCAATAATATTTTCCTCTGCCTTGAAACCTGCATTTTTCGGCGGATATAATATAAGCTTACCGCCTGAAAGACCTTTTCCGAAATAGTCGTTGCTGTCTCCGACAAGTTTAAGCGTGAGACCTTTTGGAATAAATGCTCCGAAACTCTGTCCGCCACTTCCGTTACATATTACAGTAAATGTATCATCATCAAGTACATTATCTCCATACTTTTTAGTAATCTCTGCACCGAAAAGTGTACCAAGCGCACGGTCTGTATTTTTGACATCAATTTCAATTGTTTTCTTTGTCTTATTTTTGAGAGCTGAACTCATTTTCCTGATGATTACAGTTTCGTCAACAGTTTTTTCAAGTTCAAAATCGTAGATATTCTCTTTTCTGAAATAATGACCGCTGTCACTGTTTACAAAGTTGTTGCAGAGTATTTCAGAGAAGTCAATGTTGCCGTTTTCAGACTTCTTATAGAGCAGGTCTGTACGTCCGACAAGCTCATTTACTGTACGTATTCCGAGTTTTGCCATATATTCTCTCAATTCCTGTGCAACAAAGTGCATGAAATTGATGATATATTCAGGTTTTCCCTGAAAACGCTTTCTTAATTCGGGATTCTGTGTGGCAATACCCATAGGACAAGTATCAAGATTGCACACCCTCATCATAACACAACCCATTGTTACAAGCGGAGCAGTTGCAAAGCCATATTCCTCCGCACCAAGCAAAGCTGCAACAAGTACGTCACGACCTGTCATGAGTTTACCGTCTGTTTCAATCATAACTCTTGTGCGCAAGCCGTTCATCATAAGTGATTGATGTGCTTCGGCAAGTCCTATTTCCCAAGGAAGTCCAGCATTATAAATTGAACTGCGTGGAGCTGCACCTGTTCCGCCGTCATATCCTGAAATAAGGATAACCTGTGCGCCTGCCTTTGCAACACCTGCCGCAACAGTTCCGACGCCTGCTTCCGATACAAGCTTTACAGAAATTCTTGCGTCCTTGTTGGAATTTTTAAGGTCATATATAAGCTGTGCCAAATCCTCAATAGAGTAAATATCGTGATGCGGAGGAGGTGAAATAAGTCCGACACCTGCTGTTGAATGACGGGTTTTGGCAATCCAAGGATAAACTTTGCCTGACGGAAGATGTCCGCCCTCACCTGGCTTTGCACCTTGTGCCATTTTTATCTGTATTTCTTTAGCTGATACAAGATATTCACTTGTAACACCAAATCGACCTGATGCAACCTGCTTGATAGCTGAACATCTGTCAGATTTCAGTCTTTCGGGAGACTCTCCGCCTTCACCTGAATTTGACTTACCGCCGATTCTGTTCATAGCAACTGCCATACATTCATGCGCTTCCTGCGAAATTGAGCCATACGACATAGCACCAGTCTTGAATCTTTTGCAGATACTTTCGACAGATTCAACTTCATCAATCGGAATACCGCCGTTTTCGTCAAATTTAAAGTCAAGCAGACTTCTTAATGTGAGTTCGTTATCTTCACGGTTAAGAGCGTCTGAATATTCCTTGTATGTATTATAATCGCCTGTGCGTGTTGCTTCCTGTAATAAGTGAATTGTTTCGGGAGTATACAAATGGTCTGATTTTCCTGAACGAAGCTTGTGACTGCCTGAACTTTCAAGTTCTCTGTTTACATTAAGTCCAAGCGGGTCAAATGCAGAAGTATGAAGTTTTTCAGTTCTGCGGCTTATATCGTCAAGAGTTATACCGCCGATTCTGCTTACTGTACCTCTGAAATATTTATCAACAACAGATTCAGAAATACCGACAGCTTCAAAAAGCTTTGAACCCTGATAAGACTGTATTGTTGAGATACCCATTTTTGATGCAATCTTTACAATGCTATGCAATACTGCACTGTTATAGTCTGCTTCTGCTGCATAGAAATCCTTGTCAAGCATACCTGTATCAATTAAATCACGGATTGTAGCCTGTGCAAGATATGGATTTACAGCACAAGCACCATATCCAAGAAGTGCCGCAAAATGATGTACTTCACGTGGTTCAGCACTTTCAAGTATAATAGCAACAGCAGTACGCTTTTTTGTTGATACAAGATGCTGTTGAAGTGCTGCAACTGCGAGAAGTGACGGAATAGCGGCACGATATTCGTCAACATCTCTGTCAGAGAGAATGAGAATATTAGCACCATCTCTGTATGCCTTGTCCGCATCAATAAACAAACGTTCAATTGCTCTTTCAAGTGATGTACCTATATAGTATGTAATAGGAATAACAGCAGTTTTCAGTCCGTCTACTTTCATACTCTTGATTTTAAGCATATCTGTACTTGTAAGAATAGGATTCTCAACTTTGAGTACATGACAGTTTTCAGGCTTTTCCTCAAGTATATTGCCGTCCTCACCGATATATGTGCTTGTATCTGTAACAATCTCCTCACGGATTGCATCAAACGGCGGATTTGTTACCTGCGCAAAAAGCTGGCGGAAATAGTTGAATAACGGCGGGTCACTGTCATCAAGCGGAGGAAGCGGAATATCTGAACCCATTGAAGCTATCGGCTCTGCTCCGTTTTCAGCCATTGGTAAAATACTTCCTCTTATATCCTCATAGCTGTAACCAAATGCTTTCTGTAATTTTTCAAGTTCCTCATGTGTGTAATTCTGTACAGCCTTATTCGGAATATGAAGTTCATTGAGTTTAACAAGATTACTGTCAAGCCATTCTCCGTAAGGCTGACGTGAAGCATAATAACTCTTGATTTCGTCATCATCAATAAGACGTTTCTGCTTTGTATCGGCAAGAAGCATCTTTCCGGGACGTAACCTGTCTTTTCTGATGATTTTTTCAGGCGGTACATCAATACAGCCTGTTTCGGACGAAAGAATCAGGAATCCGTCAGAAGTGAGACAGTATCTTGACGGACGCAAGCCGTTTCTGTCAAGTACAGCACCCATAACATCACCGTCAGAGAAAAGAATTGATGCAGGACCGTCCCATGGCTCAATCATTGTTGCATAGTACTGATAGAAGTCGTATTTTTCTTGTGAAATTGTACGGTTGTTTTTCCAAGGCTCTGGAATTGTAATCATAACAGCAAGCGGTAACGGCATACCTGACATCACCATAAATTCAAGCGCATTGTCAAGTCTTGCGGAGTCCGAACCGTTAGCATTGATAGCAGGTAAAATCTTATTCATATCATCGCCGAAGGCTTCACAATGAACAGTCTCCTCACGTGCAAGCATTTTGTCGGCATTACCTGTTATTGTGTTAATTTCGCCGTTGTGTACAATAAGTCTGTTCGGGTGTGCTTTCTGCCAGCTTGGCTGAGTATTAGTCGAAAAACGGCTGTGAACCATAGCAATTGCAGATATGAATGAATTGTCCTGCAAATCGCTGTAGAACTTTCTAAGTTCATCAACAAGAAACATACCTTTATATACAACAGTACGGCTTGACAATGAACATACATAAGTATTTTCATTAGCCTGCTCAAATATACGTCTTGCAATATACAGCTTGCGGTCAAATTCAAGTCCTTTTCCGCAGTTTTCAGGACGTTTCACAAATCCCTGCATAATATAGGGCATACTGTCAACAGCTTTCTGTCCGAGTACATCAGGATTTGACGGAACATCTCTCCAGCCGATAAACTCTATACCCTGTTTTTTCATAATGATTTCAAACATCTTTTTAGCCTGATTGCGTTTGAGTTCACTTTGTGGGAAAAAGAACATACCTACACCAAAATCACCCTCTGCACCGATATTCAAACCGATTTTTTCAGCTTCACATTTAAAGAAAGCATATGGAATCTGTGAAAGAATACCTACGCCGTCACCTGTTTTTCCTTCTGCATCTTTTCCTGCACGATGTTCAAGCTTTTCTACAATAGTAAGCGCATCATCAATAACTTTTCTTGATTTTTCGCCGTTGATATTGACAACTGCACCAATACCGCAGTTGTCATGTTCAAACTGCGGACGGTAAAGTCCTTGTCTTTCAAAGGGAATTTCTGTTCTGAAATCGTCCATTATGGTCACACCTCTCGATTATTATTTATTTTCATGCTTATATATATTCTCCCCATTCAGCCCCATTGCTGAACTGCATATATAAGCAAAAAAATAAAGAACGTCCTCAACAGACAATAAGCCTGTCGGGAACATCCTTGTTCTACATCATTCTATCATATTATTATCGAATTGTCAAGACCTGAAATAATATTTGTTGATATTAAATAATTTTTTTGAGTTATCTGAAATAATATTATAAAACAATTTATTGACGTTC